>DASZWQ010000099.1 GCA_035546535.1 Pirellulales bacterium
TACTGCCTACTGCCTACTGCCTACTGCCTACTGCCTACTGCCTACTGCCTACTGCCTACTGCCTACTGCCTACTGCCTACTGCCTACTGCCTACTGCCTACTGCCTACTGCCTACTGCCTACTGCCTACTATCCCATGACCGTTCGCATCAATATCCACGAGAACGCCGGCACGATCATCATCGATCGGCCCGAGCGGCGCAATGCGTTGTCGCGTGACGTGCTGCGGGCGTTGGTCGAAGCATTCGGCGACTTGCACATGGAACGACGCGTGCGGGCCGTGGTACTAACGGGTGCGGGTTCGACCTTCTGCTCGGGCATGGACCTGGCCGAGATGCGCTCCACGAAGGAAAGCGACGATCCGCGCGCGCAGTGGCACGAGGATTCGGTGCTGTATCTCGAACTGCTCGAGACAATGTTGCACTTTCCCAAACCGATTATCGCCGCGGTTAACGGTCCGGCCGTCGCCGGCGGCGCAGGACTGGTGCTGGCCAGCGACATCGTGGTGGCGGCCGATAACGCGCGATTTGGTTTTCCCGAGGCGCGCCGCGGCATCGTGGCCGGGCTGGTCGCGCCGCTCTTGGTGTTTCGCATCGGGGCAGGCCATGCGGCGCATATGCTTTTGCGAGCGAACCTGATCGACGCGCAAGAGGCCTTCCGCCTGGGCGCGTTTCACGAACTGGTGCCGGCCGATCAGACCTGGGTGCGGGCCGTCGAGCTGGCCAAGGAGTGTGCTACAAGCGCGCCCGAGGCCTTGCTGCTCACCAAGCGGTTGCTCAATGAAACGATCGGCGAGCACTTGAGCACATTGTTAGCCGCCGGGGCCGCTGCAAGCGCCACCTCGCGCACCACCGAGGCTGCCGCGGAAGGCCTGGCCGCGTTCTTGGAAAAGCGTTCGCCCAAGTGGCCGTGATCGAAGCGCTGAGCGGATTAATGGGCGGATAAGCGCGAAGGCCTTCGGAACGCGGGGGATTCTATTGCGCAAGCTCTTGCGATTGGTTCTTTCGTCGTCGATAGCGCACGAGACAAAGGGCGACGACGGCCGCTGCCATGGGCCCAAGGATCATGAGGAACCCGTCCCGCACGGCGATTCTCTGCCCAACCCGCTGACTTTCGGCAAAGGGGAGGGTAAAGGAGAGTCGGCGTAGGAGGAAATCAACCTGATAGGCTGACAAGATCAGCGCGCACGAGACGATTGCCAACGATGGCGTCGAGAGAGTGCGGCGCGCAGCATTCAAAACACGCGCCGCTACCCTGCCAAGCCGCGTTCCGTAAAGGGCCCATCCGATCACGGCAATCAGCGCAAACGGCGCATAACAAGCCACCGTCATGGCGACAGAGGGCGAGACATGGTACCTAGCAGCGAGTAATTGGCCAGCCCGCGTCGAAATGGCAATCCCGAGTGCCCCCAGATTCGTAAGCATATAGCCGGCTAGTATCCAAACCAGCCGATTGATCCAGACGGCCGCGCGGTCGATCTTGGCGAACTCCACGGCAATTTCCTGTGGCGAACCGAGGCGATGAACGGCGACGACGAGGGCTTCCTCGGTCGACAGGCCGTTCTTGCCCAGCGCAGCGACGGTGTCCCGCAGATGACTTTCCAACTCGTCGAGATCGTCATTCTGAACGCCGCTTTGCTGCTGCGCCACGCGCCACCGCGCGATGGCGGAATCTAGGTCGAACATGTCTCCGCTCCCCATAGCCTGCTAAGGGTTGTGTGAACTGCCATCCACTGGCGCCGTTCGGCGACGAGCGCCCGCGATCCGCGGCGGTTGACCTTATAGTATCGGCGCCGGCGACCTTCGTCGGACATCTTCCAAGTCGCCTTGATGAGCCCCTCTTTTTCAAGGCGGTGGAGCACCGGATAGAGCATGCCGTCGCTCCACGCCAGTTCGCCGCCCGATAGCGAACGGACGTCTTGAATGATGGCGTAGCCGTAGCTCTCGCCCTTCTCGAGGATGGCGAGCACCAATGGCCGCGCCGAGGCGGCTACCAGGTCTTTGCTGATCATCGCACTGCTCCGAGCTACTTCATGCCTTATACATAGAAGTACAATGTATGTCAAATAAACCCAATGGCGGCTGGAGCCATAGAGCCGGGCAAACGCCCTTTGAGTGACCTCGTCTCAGCGCTCATCTATTCGCGCTAGCGCCTCCTTGCTCAAACGTCCATCATGCAGCGCCGAGGCCACGAGCGCCGCGTCGCAGCCGCACGCCGCCATTTGCCGCAGGTCGCCCGGCCCGCGCACGCCGCCGCCGGCAATGATTTCGATTTGCGGATACTCCGCGCGTATCGCCTGGCAGAGGGCCAGGGTGCCAACGCCTTCACCCACGCCAACGTCGGCAAGGTCGAGAATGATCAAACGCCGCACGCCCGCGTCGATTACGGAAGCGGCAAGTTTAAGCGGCTCCGTCGCGCGCCATGCGCGGACGTTTGTCAGCGGCGTACCGCCTTTCAGGTCGAGGCTGAAGACCAGCCGCTCGGCGCCGATCGCACGTAACAGAGGAGCGATCGTGGCTGCGAGGTGCTGATCGTCCGCGCGGAGGACGCCATCGACGCACTCGGGCGCGAGACTTTCGAGCCCCACGATGACGCCGGCCAGCGGTTCTCCTGCCGCGCGAAAGTCCGCCAGCGATTGGGCGCGGCCGACGTCACCGACGCCGGCGTCGACCAACAGCCGCGCGCCCGTCGCTGCGATCTCTTCGTAGATGCCCCACGCCGGCTCGCTGCCCGCGATGGCGTCGAGATCGGCGATATAGAACTCGGTCGTACGGTAGCGATCGACGATCGCACAGGCGACCACGGTTGGTTCTGCGCTCAAACAGAGCGTGCTTTCGATCGGCCGGTATTCGCTGCGGCGGCCGGCGACGCCGCGCACCACGACGCCATCCATGAGGTCAAGAACCGGGATGATGCGCATGCTGGCAATGCTCTACATCGGCACGGGTGCCTTGGCGGCCACGTCGCAGGCACGCCACAGGTACCAACTGGCTACCGAGCGGTACGGGCGCCAGCGCTCGCCATGTTCGAGGATGGCCGTTGGCTTCGGTAGTTCTTTATGGCCGTACGTGAGCATGAACCCCTTGCGCACACCCAGGTCCGAAATCGGCAGCACGTCGGGGCGGCCCAGACGGAACATGAGCAGCATCTCGACCGTCCACACGCCGATGCCGCGGACGCTTGTCAGCCGCTCGATGATCTCCTCGTCGCTCATCTTGTGCAGCTTGGCGACCGTGGGCACGACGCCATCAAGCGTCTTGGTCGCCAGGTCACGAAGCGCGGCGGCCTTGTTTCGCGACAGACCTACGGCGCGCAGCGCTTCGTCCTTGGCCGCCAGCAGCCGCTCGGGCGAAAGCTTTTTGCGTGTCCCAAAAGCGGCGATAGTGCGCCCATGGATTGTGGCCGCCGCCTTGCCCGAGAGCTGCTGGTAGACGATCGCCCGGGCGAGCGTCTGGAACGTATTGTCCATTTTGCGCTGCGTGAGATCGAGCGGTCCGACGCGGCGAATCAATTTCGCCATGTGCTTGTCGGCCCGGCCGATCGCGGCGATGGCCTGTGCGGGTTCGTAGCCAAGAGTCATGGAAGAAGTGCGGAGCGATGAGTGATGAGTGCGGAGGAATCGTTCATCAGCATCATATGCTTCGATTTCGTCGGTGGCTAATCCTGGCGCCCCTGACACCGGGCCGCATTGCTTAGAGACGCGGAGGGGCATGGAACGCGATAGGCCATGCCGAAGAGAGGATGAATCGGCCCTAGACCAGGCTTTCCTCGGTCATCTCGTCATGCTCGGGCGCAGGCTTCGCGGGCGTTGGCGGCGAATCGTGCTCAGGCCGCTTGCTCGGCGTTTGCTCGACCGAGAAACGGATGCCGATGCGATGCAAGAAGTTGCCGAACGAATCCAAGAGCACGTAGAACACCGGCGTGACGATCAGCGCGAGCAATAGCGAGAACGACTGGCCACCGATAATCACCTTGGCCATGCTGGCCCGCGCGCCCGAGCCCGGGCCGGTACCCAGCGCGATCGGCACCATGGCCGCCACGAGCATGACCGTGGTCATGAGAATCGGCCGCAAGCGGGTGTGATTCGCCTCGATCACGGCCTCGTGCCGGGGCATGCCGCGCTCGCGCAGTTGATTCGTCGCGTCGATCTGCAAAATGCCGTTTTTCTTGACGATGCCCACCAACATAAAGAGGCCGAACATCGCGTAAATGTCCATCGGCGTTCGCGCGAGCACCAGCGACAACAGGCCGAACGGAATCGTTACGGGCAAGGCCATCAGAATGGCAATCGGTTGCGACCAACTCTCGAATTGCGCCGAGAGGATCAGATACATGAACAGAATCGACAGCACGAAGGCGATGATCAGGTAATAGCCCGTCTCGGCCAAGGTCTCGGCCTGTCCGCCGAAATTAAACGAATAGGCCGGCGGCAGGTTCATTTCTTCGAGGACTTCGCGACTTCGCGTCACGGCTTCACCGAGCGCGATACCGTCGGGATTGGCGAGCACCGTCACGAGCCGCTGCCGATCCTTGCGTTCGATCTGGCTTGGCCCGCGCTGTTCGTCGAGTCGCGCCAGGTTCGAGAGGGACACCGCGCCAACCCTGGGCGAAGATACCGACAGTCCGTACAGATCCTGCACGCTCGAGCGGTCGCTTGGTTGCGCCCGCAGCCAGACGTCGTATTGCTCGCCGCCGTCGCGGAAGGTGGAGACGGGCATGCCGCCCACGAGAATTCGCAGCGAATCGGCAATCGTGCCGACCGAAATGCCCAGGTCGCTGGCCGCCTCGCGATCGACCACGACTTGCAACTCCGGCTTTCGTAGTGCGAGCGTCGTGTCGAGATCCGACAAACCACCCTTCTGGCGCAGTCGTTCGATCAGTTCGTCTGAGTATTTCGCCAGCCCCTCCAGATCGGGACCGTGCATTTCGACCTGAAACACCTGGGCCCTTCCGCCCCCTTGGAAGGGCGAAACGTCGTTGACGCTCGCCCTCAGGTCGGGATAGTCGGCCAACAGTTTGCGTGCCTGTTGCTGGATCGCGAATTGCGAATAGTCGCGATCCTTTAGCTCTTCCATTCGGACGTAGATCGTACCCTCGGTGACGCTCCCTTGCCCTTTGGCGCTGCGGTTGGTGCTGCCGATGGTCGTAAAGACGTGTACCGTGCCGGGCAGTTTCCACAACCTCGCTTCCAGCTCGCTCATCACTTTGTCGGTGCGCTCCAGGGCATAACCCTCGGGCGTGATGACGTGGACTTCGTATTCGCTCTGATCGTCGCGGGGAATGAGCGCCAGTCCCATGATCCGGCCGATGGGCACCGTGCTCAGTACGACCAGGATCGTGACGACGACGACCAGCCACTTGGCACGGAGCGAACCGCGCAAGATCAGCCCGTAGGCGCCGTCGATGAACCGCCAGATGAAGCCCGACTTGCTCTTGGCGTGCCCTTCCTCGCCCGGCTCGAGCTTAAGGAAGCGACTGCACAGCATGGGCGTGAGCGTGAATGAGACGAACAGGCTCATGACGATGGCAAACGCCACGGTCAGGCCATAGCTACTGAAAAATCGCCCGACCACGCCGCCCATGAACGCCAGTGGCAGAAAGATCACGACGAGCGACAGACTGGTGGCCATGACCGGCAGAACGATCTCGCGCGTGCCAATGCGGGCCGCTTCCATGCCGTTCAGGCCGTGCTCTTCCATGTGGCGGAAGATGTTTTCATGCACCACCACGGCATCATCGATGACGATGCCGATGGCCAGGATCAGGCCGAGCATGGTGATGTTGTTGAGCGTAAAGCCCATGTAATACATGAACGCGAAGGTCGGCACGATCGACGTGGGAATCGCCAACGTGGCGATGATCGTGGTGCGCCAGTCGCGAATGAAGAGCAGGATCGTGGCCGACACCAGGCCCGCGGCCAACAGCAAGTGGAATTTGACCTCTTCGATCGATTTCTTGACGAACCGCGACTGGTCGCGGGTGACTTCGATCTGTACGTCCGACGGCAACGTGGCGCGGACGCGATTGAGCTTGGCTTTGACGTCGTCGGTCACCTTGACGACGTTCGTGCCCGACTGCTTTTGCACCATGACGCTGACGGCCGGCTGCCCGTCGAGCCGGGCCAGCGAGCGTGGTTCCTCGACCGAATCGACGGCCGCGCCCACATCTTTGATGCGGATCGGGTAACCGCCCCGGTTGGCGATGATGATGTTGTTGAACTCAGTGGCGTTGGTGAGCCGGCCCAGCGTGCGCACGACCATCTCGCGCGGGCCTTGTTCGATATGACCACCGGGCACTTCGATGTTCTGCCGCTCGAGCGCTGCTTGCACGTCATCGATCGACAGCTTGTACGCTACAAGCTTATCGGTGTCGACCGTGACGTTCATGGCCCGGGTACGGCCGCCGACGATCGTGGCCAGGCCGACGCCGCTGACGGTCTCCAACTGCTCCTTGATCTGCTTGCGCGCCATTTCCGTGATTTCGCGCAAGTCGCGCTTGCCCGAGATGGCAATCGTCATGATCGGCATGGCGTCGGTCTCGAAGCGGTCGACGATCGGCTTTTCGGTCCCCTTCGGAAGCTGCGAAAGCACCGAGCTGACTTTGTCGCGCACTTCCTGGGTGCCCACGTCCCCGTTCTTCGAGAGCAGGAACTGCACGGTGACGATCGACATACCCTCGGAGCTGACCGAACGGATCGCGTCGACACCCGAGACGGTGTTGATCACGTCCTCGATGGGCTTGGTGACCGAGGTTTCCATTTCCTCGGCACTGGCGCCCGGCAGCGTGGTGGTGACGGCGCAGACCGGAAAGTCGACATTCGGAAAGAGATCGACGCCCAGCCGGAAGTACGACAAGATGCCGAGCACCACCGGCGAGGCGACGAGCACCCAGGTGAAAACCGGTCGGCGAATGCAAATGTCCGAGATGCCCATAGTGCGTAACCGTTCGACGAAGACTTAACCGGCGGTGGTGTCTGAGGGAGAGCGTTCGTGATCCGTCTTGGCGCGGGCGGCTTCGGCGGCGGGCTCCTCCGGCTGCCGAATCGTGACCGAGGTGCCATCGGCCAACTGCGTCTGGCCGCTGACGACCACGGTAGCGTCGGTCGGCATGTCGCCCTGCACCTCGATCCAGCCGGACCCCTCGGTGCCAGTTTCCACCGGGATATCGCGTGCCTTACCGTCATTGACGACAAAGAGCTTGGTTACGCCCGCAAAGCGAACGATGGCCTCGATCGGCACCACCGTGCGCTCATCAGCCCGCTTGGTGACCACCGAGGCTTTGACGAATCCGCCGGGCCGCAGGGCGCGATCTTCGTTGGGAATCGCCACTTCGACCTGGAAGGTCCGACTGTCGACGTCGACCGCCGGATTGATCCACGTCACGGTGCCATCGAAGACGCGGCCCGGATGCGAGGCCACGGTGAGGCGCACTTCCTGCCCAACGGTGGCGTAGGGCGTGTATTGTTCGGGCACATTGACCCACATCCGCAGCGGCTTGTCGATGATCAGGTGCAGGACTTCTTCCCCCTCGCGGATCATCTGCCCTTCGGAGACGGTGCGCTTGGTGACGGCATACTCGATCGGCTCGTTGAGTCCGGTCGGCGGCTTGGTCGGCTCGGGAGCACGCACGATCAGATCTTCGCGCGCCTGGCGGGCTACCTCCAAGTCCACGCGGCTGGCCATGGCCGAGGCCAGTGTGGCGCGGGCGGAAAGAATCGCGTTATCGAGTGCGGCTTGCTTGTCGCGCAGCTCGAATTCGGCATCCGCGAACGATTCGGCGGTATTCACTTTCTTTTCGGCCAGCCGTTGCTCTCGAGCGAATTTTTGCTCGGCTCGATCAGCCGCCGCTTGGGCCTGACGCACCGCCGGCAGTTGAGCGATGTTGAAATCTCCCTTGGGAAGTTCATGCAGCCCGAGCTTGGCTAGTTCCGAAATCAGTCGCTGCTCGGCTTGGCGCACGGCCAGGTCGGCGTTGATCGCTTCGAGCTCCACGAGCGGCTCACCCGGCTTTACCCGGTCGCCCACGTCATGCAGCACCTTGACCACGCGGCCCGATTTCTCGGCGCCGACTTTGACATCTTCCCAACCTTTGAGGGTGCCCACGACGTCGACCGTGGTTTCCACCGTGCGCCGCTCGGCCTTTGCCACGGTGACCGGCACGACCTTGGGGCCGGTCTGCGCGGCCAGTGGCTCGACATCATCGTGCCCACAGCCAACGGCACAAATGCACAGCAGCAGGCCGCCGCAGGCGAATAAGATTTTTTGTCCCGAACTTCGCATAACTTCAATTCCTTTGCGATTCGCTCAGTGAGCGTCTCGCGTGATCGGCAAACCCATCCAACAAATCGGTAACTAAACGACGCGCGAGGCCGGCGTCGAGGTTCAGGTCGCGGTACAAATAGTCCATCGTGTAAATTGCCACCAGCCCGCGCACGGCGGCCGTGCATTCCTCGATTCGCTCGGCGGCGATGATTCTTTCGGTGGCCAGTCCGCCAACGACGCTAGCAACCAGCTCAGCCAGGTGCTGACCTAGGTCGGCCATCATGGCCGAGAGGTGTGAATTGCGCGGGCCGAAGAAGACGGCGTAGGTAAAGCGAGCCAGGTCGGGCTGTTCACGGCAGAGGCGGAAATGCTCTTCGACGAGCGCGACGAGTTTTTCGGTCGCGGTGCCCGGGCCCGCCAGAATCTGGCGCAGGCCGACGGCCAGGTTATCCAGCGCGTCGGTCAGTAGCCGCTGTGCCAGCAATTCCTTACTCTCGAAGTAGTAGTACAGCGTCGGCTTCGTAACGGCCGCCGCCTCGACGATGTTTCGCACGCTTGTGGCGTCGTACCCCTCCGAGGCGAAGAGCCGAGCCGCAGCGCGCGCAATGCGATCAGCGATTTCACTCGAGGCGACGCCATGGGAAACAGGGATGGACATCAGGCGAGGTTTGGTTGAAACGCGAGGACCGTCGAATTGTCGGGTTGCGTAAAATTGGCAACCCAGGAGGGACGTATACCGAACGGTAGGTATTCAAGCATGCCGCTAAATTGCCGTCAATATCAAGCCAAAAATTATTTTGTTAGCTAACTATTTGGAGGGGGATCGACTGGCAAGAAGCAGGGTGACCCAAGGTCCTTTTTTGCCGGTCCGCTAGGCCAGAATCGGCGTAATGAGCTCGCCGTGAACGTCGGTCAGACGCATGTCGCGGCCGCCGAAGCGATAGGTGAGCCGCCGATGATCGACGCCCAGTAAGTGGAGCATCGTGGCGTGCAGGTCGTGGATCTGCACCTTGTCGGCGATGGCGTGATAGCCGTAATCGTCGGTGGCACCGTGGATCACGCCCCCTTTCACACCGCCGCCGGCCATCCACATCGTGAAGCCGAAGGGATTATGATCGCGGCCGTCAGATCCTTGGGCCATGGGGGTGCGACCGAATTCGCCGCCCCACACGACCAGCGTTTCGTCGAGAAGCCCGCGTGATTTGAGGTCGGTGAGTAGCGCGGCGATCGGCTTATCGGTCGCGAAGGCGTTCTTGGCGTGCCCTTCCTTCAACTTGCTGTGCTGGTCCCAGCGGTCGAAGCCCAGGTCTTGCGGGAGTAGTTCGACGAAGCGCACGCCGCGCTCGATCAGGCGGCGCGCAAGCAAGCACTGGCGTCCGAAGACCTCGGTGCGCGGATCATCCAGTCCGTACATCTCGTGCGTCGTGCGAGTCTCGCCCGAAAGGTCGCTCAGTTCGGGCACGGCCGACTGCATGCGGAATGCCAATTCGTAATTCGCGATCGCTCCTTCCAGGCGATCATCATGCGGAGTGCGCGCGAGCAACTGCCGATCGAGCTGCCGCATCAGCGCGGCTTTGCTCGCTTGCAACTCGGGCCGCGCTTCGAGCGGGTCGAGATCAGCCACGGGTTGGCCACTGCCGCGAAATGACGAACCTTGATAGGCGACCGGCAAAAAACCACTGCCGAAGCAATCGGCGCCGCCGGGCGGAATCATGCCGCTATTGAGGACGACAAAGCCAGGCAGATTCTGGCACTGGCTCCCTAGGCCATACGTGGCCCAGGCGCCCATGCTGGGGCGACCTTGCTGGCCGCTGCCGGTGTGCATGAAGTAATTGGCGTTCGTGTGCTCGGAAAAATTCGACGTCATCGAACGGATGATCGCCATGTCATCGACGCAGCGGGCGACGTGCGGGAACAGATCACTGACCGGGATGCCACTTTCGCCGTACTGATGAAAAGCCCACGGACAATCGAGAACTGTGCCGACATTATCGAACTGCGTGGGCGCGACGGGCACCTGGATCGGCTGGCCATGTTCGCGCTTCAATCGCGGCTTGGGGTCGAACGTATCGACCTGCGACGGTCCACCATCCATGAACAGGAAGATCACGCGCGTGGCCCGAGGCCGGAAATGGGCGGGCCGCTCGGCCAAAGGGCCAGTGGGCACCGTAGACGAGTCGGCCGACGATGCCGTTGCGCCGAAAGCCGGGTCGGCCGCTAGCGCCGCGAGCGCCACCGCGCCAAAACCATTCGCGCAGCGCGACAGCATCTCGCGACGAGAAAGGGGGCGATCGTGAAAGCGGTGACAATGCATGGAACTAGTTGTCCGTAGTCAGTAGCCGGTAGTCAGTAAAGAATGCAAGTGCAATTCTCATAATCGACGAAATCAGTCTTGCGCTTGTAAGTCGCCATCACTATCGTCTGCCTACTGCCTACTGCCTACTGCCTACTGCCTACTGCCTACTGCCTACTGCCTACTGCCTACTGCCTACTGCCTACTGCCTACTGCCTACTGCCTACTGCCTACTGCCTACTGC
>DASZWQ010000100.1 GCA_035546535.1 Pirellulales bacterium
TATTGGTTCTTGCCTGTTCGCTGGCCTCGATCGCCCGTGCCGAACTGAAAGTCGGCGTCGGCCGCTCGATCATCACGCCCGACCCCTTGCTGCCGGTCTCGGGCGGCGTCGGTCCCGGCCGCCCGGCCAAAGCCAAGCAAGGCGAATTGACCGCCCGAGCCTTGGTGCTCGTCCAGGGTGAGACCAAGGTCGCGATCGTACAGCTCGACCTATTGGGCTTCCCATCCGTGCTCTGCGCACGGGTACACAAGCAAGTTCCGCGGATTCCGGCCGACAATATTCTGATCGGCTCCACGCACACGCATAGCGCCCCGGATTGCTACGGCTTTCCCGGCCTCGACGGCAAGCCCTCGGGCGATCTGAAGTATATGGACTTCGTCTGTAACCAGGCGGCGGCGGCGCTGAACCAGGCGCTCGACAACCTGCAGCCGGCGCAATTGAAAATCGCCACTGGCGAAGCCCAGGGTAAGATCGCCTACAACTATTACGCGCCGGAGCTATACGATCCGCGGATGTCCGTCATTCAGGCGCTTACGCCGGCCGGCAAGCCGATCGTGACGCTGGTGAATTACGCGGTGCATCCCGAAGTGTTGGGCAATGGCGTCGGACTGGTGAGTCCCGACCTGGTCGGCCCTCTGTGCGACAAGCTGGAAGCCGACCTGGGGGGCCAGGGCATGTTCATGAACGGCGCGCAAGGGGGCATGATCACGGCCGACAATCGAATTCTTGACAAACCCTCGGACCCGATCCACGCCAAGTGGCACGACGCACGTGTGTGGGACGAATGCCTGCGCATCGGCCAGCTAATGGCCAGCGAGGCCCAGCGCATCATCAAGGACGCGCCGGTGCAAGCCGATCCAGGCCTGAGCTGTTATGCGCGGCAGGTGAAGTTTCCGGTCGACTCGCGGTTGATGTGGACCATCATCCTGGCCTCGCCACTCAAGTACCCGCACAACGAGGACAAATCGGTCACTACGCGGATGAACCTGATCAACATCGGCGATTCGCAAATCCTCACCATCCCCGGCGAGGCGCTGCCGAACATCGGCTATTACCTGAAGCGGCAGATGAAGGGGAAGAACAACATGCTGTTCGGGCTGACGAACGATGCCTTTGGGTACATTCTGACGAAGGTCGACTTCAACAGCTTCAAGCGCTACGAGTACGTGTCGAACACGTCGCTGGGCGAAATGACCGGCGAGGTTCTCATCGAGAACGCCGTCAAGTTGATCGACGATTCGCCTGCCCCGGCGCAGACCGACAAGAAGTAGTCGTCCGAAAGCGAAGTAGATCTCTAAAGATGTCGAAGGCCGCCGCAACACCTCCCCTCCCTGCCAGGGAGGGGCCGGGGGAGGGTAACGCGCAGATTCGGAATTGCCGTTTCCTCCGGCGAGCGCATCGCAGAAAGTGGCATTTGCTTTGTAAGCGCTCGACCCTCACCCTACCCTCTCCCTGCGAGGGAGAGGGTTTGCCGTTGCCGAATCGTGCGGCCCAGCCGGTCGCCGGCTGCGTCGATAGCTCCGCGCAAAAAGAAGGCCACCAGGTCGCTCCGAGAAGCAACCTGGTGGCGGCGCGGGAAGAAGTGTTTGGCGTGTGCGACGGTGTGTTGCGCGGCCGTGGCCGCAGACGTATCAACTCACGATGTGGGAAGCTAAGCTGCTTTGATACGTCCCCGGAACCATCGCACGACCAAATTAGGGCCAGGTCTGAATCGAGGGTGACGATCGACCCGACGGGCGACACTATAGAGGTGCCGCGTTCGGGAATCGTCAGCGTCAAGTTAGAATCGTGTGCGATTCGCCGCCGTCGTTGGAAGGATTTAGCGGCGATTCTTGCGATGGTGAAAAAAACGCCACGGGCGTTACCGGCTGGCCTTGGCCTTTTCGGTCAGGCGCTTGATGACGGCGCCGTATTCTTCGCGCGCCGCGGTGTAACCTGCCACGGTCTTTGTGCCGGGAGTGCGCAAATAGTCGAGAATGATCTTTTCGGCGGCCACGAACTCCGCCGACAAGTCCGCCACGGCCGCAGCGATCTTCAAGGGAATGCTGGTGACACCGTTGGTATCGCCATGCAGCAGGTCCCCCTGCGAAACCATCAGACCACCGACACGCACCGGCGCACCGATGTGCAGCATATGGCAATATCCATGCGAGCAAATGGTGCCGCCGGTGAAGACCGGGTAGCGAATTGCGCGGACCTGGTCCAGATCGCGACCGGCGCCGCTGGTGATTAAGCCGACCGAGCCATAAGCCTGATAGGTCGAACACATGATCTCGCCAAAAGTTGCCGCCACGGCGTGATCGTCCAGATCCTGAAACACCACCACGGCCGGGCCCCCCAGATCGGCGAACCGTTCTAGCTGCTTTTCGATCGATCCGTAGGCGTCGCCCCCGGCCGGCGGCGCATCGCTGCGAAAGGCGGTGGTGCAGGCGAAGCCGACCATCGGCGGCAGTTCGGGAAAGCAGCACCTGATCCTCCCGTCCATGTAGCCGCGGTTGCGCGGGATGACGTCAAACAATTCGATGACGTTGCAGATGGTGGGCGTATCGAACTGGCGCAGCTTATCGAGCGTGGCAGCGGTAATTGGCATGGGTGTGTATATCCGTTCCGGGAAGAGAGTGCGCGGTGAGGGCGCCCTAGCGCGAAATGCGGGCCTGCGGGCGCAAACAAAAATGCCGGGCTGGCAGTCAGGCTACCAACCCGGCGCTCTGAGTCAAGCGAACTGTGTCGCGCCAAGCGGCGTGGCGTGAGCGCCTTGTTGCAGTGAACGCTGCGACCCTCACCCTACCCTCTTCCTGGGAGGGAAGTAGTTCCGAACGCATCGCCGGCCACGCATAATTCCCCTCCCTTTCAGGGAAGGGTTAGGGGAGGGTAAAGCGTTGAAGCGACAATAGCGTTTCCACGCCAGTCGCTTCCGCAACAGATCCGTGGGAAGCGCGTCATTCACAAAGCACTCGTCGTTGTATCATGCCTTGACCCTCACCCTACCCTCTCCCTGGGAGGGAGAGGATTTTTGCACAGTCTCGATCACCCGCGGTTCGCACCGGAGCGATTCTAGATGTCATAGTACAGGCAGAACTCGTACGGGTGCGGACGCAGCCGCATGGCGTCGACTTCCTTCTCGCTCTTGTAGTTGATCCACGTGCTGACGACGTCCTCGGTGAACACGTCGCCGCGGAGCAAGAACTCGTGATCGGCCTTGAGCGCCGCCAAGGCTTCGTCGAGCGCGCCCGGCGTCTTGGGCACTTCGGCGAGTTCCTCCGGCGAGAGGTCGTAGATGTCTTTGTCCAACGGCTGGCCCGGGTTGATCTTGTTCTGAATGCCATCGATCACGGCCATCAACATGGCCGAGAAGGCCAGGTAGGGATTGCAGCTGGGATCGGGGCAACGGAACTCGACGCGTTTGGCCTTGGGGCTAGCACTGTACATCGGGATGCGGCACGAGGCCGAACGATTGCGCTGCGAGTAAGCCAGGTTCACCGGCGCTTCGTAGCCCGGCACCAGGCGCTTGTAGCTGTTGGTGGTCGGGTTGCTGAAGGCCAGGATCGCCGGAGCATGCTTGAGCAAGCCGCCGATGGCGTACAGGGCCATTTCGCTCAGACCCGCGTAGCCGCTGCCGGCAAACAAGGGCTCGCTCCCCTTCCACAGCGAAATGTGCGTGTGCATGCCGGAGCCGTTATCGCCATACAGCGGTTTGGGCATGAACGTGACCGTCTTGTTGTACTTCTTGGCCACGTTCTTGATGATGTACTTGTACATGCACATCTGGTCGGCCATCTTGACCAGGTTCTGGAAGCGCAGGTCGATTTCGCATTGACCGGCGGTGGCCACCTCGTGGTGCTGCGCCTCGACGTCCATGCCGCAATCGATCATCGTCTGCATCATTTCGTTGCGGATGTTCATCAACTGATCCGCGGGCGGAACCGGGAAGTAGCCTTCCTTGTGCCGCAGCTTGTAGCCGAGGTTCGGGTTCTCCACCCGGCCACGGTTCCATTCACCCTCGATGCTGTCCAGGTGGTAATACGATTCGTTGGCGCGGGCGTCGAAGCGCACGTCGTCGAAGATGAAGAACTCGGCCTCGGGACCGATGTAGGCCGTGTCCGCGATGCCCGTGCTCTTCAGGTAGTTCACCGACTTGCGGGCGACATTGCGCGGGTCACGCGAGTAATCCTCGCGGGTGATCGGGTCCTGAATGTTGCAAATCATCGACAAGGTGGGCAGCGTCGTGAAGGGGTCGAGCACGGCCGTCTCGGGCTGCGGCACCAGGATCATGTCGCTTTCGTTAATCGCCTGCCAACCGCGGATGCTCGAACCGTCGAAGCCCAGGCCGTCTTCGAAAACGTCCTCGTCCAGCTTGTTCACCGGAATGGTGAAGTGCTGCCAGATGCCGGGAAAATCCATGAACCGCAGGTCGACTGCCTTGACGTCCTTTTCACGACACAACGCCAGAACTTCTTTGGGCTTCACGGTGGCTCCTTTCGACTTCGCAGAACCAGAAGGATTGTGGAACTGGCACCGGGCTCTATACCGGTCCGCCCCCTTTTAATCGCCGCGGAGAGAGAGCCCGGGCGAAAAGCAAACAGAGGCTCAAGGCAAAACAAATGCCGGCCCGCGCCGACCGAACCCGAATGATAGGACGTAATTGGCTGTTTGCAATTCGGTTAGGAAAAAAAGGGGCAAAAAACGATTTCCCGCAATTTGCCCAGTCCTTGTGCACTGCATGATGCACGACGTGGCAAATCACGGCGACGACTCGAGCCGGTGGCGCGCTTTCGAAAGCAAGCGGCGGCGACCGGTGCGAGCCGGCATCCACGGCAACGCAAAGCTGCGCTAGCGCACCCCCCAGCACGCGGCCGCGCTAGCGATCGCGCGAGTCACCCGATCGAACCGGCTCGGCCTCGACCGGCCGCAGCGGCGCGTTCCCGTTGGTGGAAGGCCGCACGGCGCGGGGCTGCTCGAGCGCCGCCTGCACGACGTGGCCACGATCTCGCCGCCACCAGAGGGCCAAAAAGGCGGGAACGAGAATCGGCCGCACGACCACGGTGTCCAAGAGCACCCCCAACGACAGCGCGAAACCCAGCTCGACGATTCCCCGTAGCGTCCCCGTGATCATGGAAATAAAGCTGCCGGCCATGATTACGCCGCAACTGGTAATGATACCGCCGGTGCGAACCACGGCGGCCCTCAGACCGGCCAGCAGCCCGCGCTCGCGCTGCTCCTCGATGACGCGGGTGATCAGGTAGATGTTGTAGTCCTCGCCAATGGCCACCAGGATCACGAACAGAAAAAGCGGTACCTTCCAGTCCAGGCCGTCGAAGTCCGGATAAGCCCAGCGGAACAGCAGCTCGGTCGCGCCCATCGTCACGTAATAGCTGAACAACACCGAGAGGACGAGGTAGATCGAAATCAGCGGCCTGCGCACGATCGCGATGAGCACGACGTAAACGGCCAGGCAGACAAGCTGTTGAATCAACCGCTGGTCCGAGTTGGTGACCGCGCGCAAGTCGCGGGTCCCGGCCGTGGGGCCCGAGAAATCGAATTCTGCGCCGTGCCACGTGCTGCCTTCATCGTGCGACAATTTCAGTAGCCGCTCATCGATGATTTCCACGAGGTTGGCCGCTTCACGCGAGAAGGGCTCGTAACGCGTCACCACATCCAGCCGCGCGACTTGCCCCGCCAGCTCTGGAACTTGCGTCAAATACAAGGCCTGGCTGCGCGGATGCTTGCGCGCGGCCAGCTTGCGCCGGCCGGCTGCCGTGATCGGCGTGCTGCCTGTCCCCGGCTTGTCCCCCAAGGGCTCGGTGATGCTGCGCACGCTTTCCACGCCGTCGATGTCGTACAGCAGGCGCGTCAGGTGTGCGATGTTGCGCTCTCCTTCCGGCGTATCGAAGGCGCCGTCCTGCTGGTGTACCAGCACCGCGATCGGGCCGGTCTCGCCGGCGGGGAAATGGCGCCGCACCATCGACGTGCCGATCACGCTGGCACGATCCTTGGGTAACTCGCGCACCAGATCATAGCTGATCGTCACGTCCCGGTAGCCGACGTACGCAAGCGGCGCGAGGAGCACGACACTGGCCAAGAGAATCGCGGCCGGCCGCGCCAAAATCGCGCGACTAAGTCGGTCCCAGAAACCGCCGGCAAGGCGATCGCCTTCAACGGCCCCCTTTCCATCGAAAAGGACCTGCACCTTGAACGGCCAGAAGATCAGTTGTCCGGTCGCCCGCAGGATCGCTGGCGCCAACGTCATGCAAGCCGCCAGCGTGACCAAAAGTGATAATGCGATCGTGGGGCCACTGTTCGAGAACTTGCCAAAGTCGGCAAAGAACATCATGCCCAGTCCGACAATTGCGGTCAGGGCGCTGGCGACCACGGCTTCGCCCGTATGCGTGACGGCCGCGGCCACGGCGCGCACGTGATCCAGCCCGCGCTCCAGTTCTTCACGGTAGCGGGCGATCAGAAACAGGCAGTAATCCGTGCCCGATCCAAAGAGTACCACGACGACGAAGATCTTCGTGGTCTTGAAAATCTTGTAGTTGCACCACTCGAAGCCGGGGAGCGTCCCTAATTGTGACAACATGGCCACCAGTCCCATGGCGACGACCACCGAGATCATGATCGATGCCAGCGGGATGATCGTCAGCAACGGCGCGCGATAGACCAGGAGCAAGATGAGCACAACGAGGACGACCGTGGCGATCTCGATGTTGCGGATGCTATCTTCGGCCGCGGCCAGCATGTCTCCGCCAATAGCGGCAGAGCCCGAGATTCCCACGGCAAGTCCGGCGGGAAAATCAGCCGAGTCGCGGAGCGCTTCGAGCTTTCCTTCGATCCGACCGAGACCCGCGATGTTGGCGAAGGTCATGAACTCGCGATTCAAGTTCACCATCACGAGCGCGGCCTTACCGTCAGGGCTGATCAGACGGCGTCCCACGACTTCACTCTTGGGCGTTACCACGCTGACGATCGGCAACTCGTGCTCTTCGGAATCGGAAAACCAGGCGCCGACTTGCTCGACCAGCGCGCGATCCTGTGCCGTCAGGCCCCCCTCGCGCTCGAAGACAACGACGAACTGGCTCTTTGCTCGATTGTGTGGAAACGCGCGCTCCATCAAACGCTCGGCGCGCACGGTCGTCATCCGCGCCGGCAGATAGGCCAGGTCGCCGTCGTTGGTCACGGCATCCCACGAAGGCGCGATCCAGCGCACCGTCGGAACCAGGGCGGCCCAGGCGACGATGATGGCCAGCCAATGCCGTGTTACGAAGTCGCCAAGTCGTTGGTACATCGCGGGAGTTCGAAAAGGCTGCTCGCGGAAGGAGCGGAACTAAGGGCGACCGGCCGGCCGCCCGGGTGGGCCAGCAGTCGATCCTACCCGGTCGCGGTGGGGGCTCCAAGCGGGCGGCGGTCCCCTTTTTTTCTGAATTTGCCGAGATATTCGACAAATCAAGCGTCCCTTGCGCAATGTGACAGCACGAGCGGCCCCTTCGTCGGCGCGTAGTGGGAGAAGCGATCGCGCAGCGAGTAACAGAGTTTGGCGCGGGGGGCCGAGCATTTAGCCGGGCAGGCGGATGAACCACGACCGGAAATCGGGTTCTTCAGATACCAAGACCGGCAGCTTTCGTGCGGCGGCCCATTCGTCGACAGCGCGTTTTACGCCGTACTGCCCCTGCACAAGAGCGCCGTCGAGATAATCGTGCCCGGCCAGCATGCCGCCGGGGCGAACCTTGGGTGCCCAGCATTCCAGATCCTGGCGTACGGCCTCGTAATGATGCTGGGCGTCGATGTAGACGAAATCGAGTTCGCGATTGCCGAAGAGCGTGGCGCCTTCGACACTCGTCAAGCGGTGCAAATGATGCCGGCCCCGAAATTTCGCCAGGCGCTTTTGCGTGGCTGCATAGCGCTCGTCCTGCTCGGATTGCGTGACGTTATCACGATCGACGTACGTGCCGTCGGCGGTAAAATCGTACCAGGGATCGATGCAATGCAGCATCTTGCCGTGCCACGCCTGGAGAATGCGCTCGGCATAGATGCCCTTGCAGGTACCGATCTCGGCGCCTTCGCCCGCCAGCCCTAGATAGTTGAGCAAGTACGGAAAGTCGTTGCGATGCGGGATGCGCACATCGCGCGAAAAGCGCCAGCCGGCGCGAACAATGCTGCGATGAGCATTGGTCACGGCGCGCCCCAATTCGGCGGTCAGGCTGGGCATAGCACTCCTCCTTGAGTGGCTTCGAAACGCAAAGCTAGCGGACTGGCTCGACAGACCGGCGGCCGAATATGTCCCAAGGTGGCTCGACAGGTCAAGGTTGAAAGAGCGTGCTGGCAGCCACGAGCAAAACCACACGCAGAGGGAAGCAGATTATCGCGGGATAAAGCCCAGTTTCGTCCCCTTTCTGCGAAATCTGTGGACGTATTCAGAAATATAGTGGGCGGCGGCCTAACTGGCTGGCGCGGGCCAATTTGCTATACATGATCGCGACGCTATCGCCGCGCTTCCATCCTCCAGAGCCCTGACACGCCGATGTCCGACGCCCTTCGCCGCCGCCTGTTCGAGGAACTCGATCGTCTGGTCCTCATCGATCCGCATACGCATATCAACCCGCATGCCCCGGCCTCGCAGACGTTGGCCGACGTGCTGGGCTACCACTACTACACCGAGCTCGCGCACTCGGCGGGCATGCCCAAGGCGCAAATCGAAGAGCCTGGGCTGGATCCCAAAGAAAAAGTGCGCCGGCTGGTCGAGAACCTGGCGCCACTCGATAACACGATTCAATACAGTTGGCTCGTCGAAATGTCCCGCGAGCTATTCGGCTTTGCCCACGAGCGCGTGACGCCCGACAACTGGGAAGCGCTGTACGATACGGCGGCGGCGAAAATGCGATCGCCCGATTGGGCCGCGCAGGTTCTGAAAAAGAGTCGACTGGAGGCTGTCTTTCTCACGAACGATTTCGACGACCCGCTCACCGGCTTCGACACGAAGCTCTATATCCCCTGCCTGCGCACCGACGACCTGGTGTTTCATCTGGCCAAGCCCGAAGTGCGTGCCCGGCTGGCCAAAGCCACGGGTTGCGAGGCCGGCAGCGCCACGGAAGTGCGCAAGGCGATCGGCAAGTTGTTCGATCACTTTACGAGTAAGGGCGCCCGGGCGTGCGCGATCTCGCTGCCGCCGGACTTTGCTCCCGCGCCGGTCAGTGGACCGACGGCGGACGTGGCACTAGCAGCGCTCGCGGCGCAAGGTGTCGATGCCGCGGCCGAGCGCCGCCGCGAAGCGTCGCACTTTGTTTTCTGGACACTGGCCGAGCATTGCGCCGCGTATCACTTGCCGTTCGACCTGATGATCGGCGTGAATCGGGCCGTCTACCAGGCGGGCGTTTACCAGGGACAAGACCTGTACGACAGCCGCGTGTCGTTGATTCAATATCGCGAGTTGTTCAACGCTTTCCCGCAGGTCGTATTTCCGATCTCGGTGTTGGCGAGCGTCACGAACCAGGAATTGACGAGCTACAGCTGGATCTTTCCGAACGTGGTCACACATGGCCACTGGTGGTACTCGAACACGCCGACGTTCATCGAACACGACACGTCGGCCCGGCTCGAGGCGGTTCCGCGCACCAAGCAGATTGGCTACTACAGCGACATGTACAAGCTGGAATTCGCCCTGCCGAAGTTCGCCATGTACAAGCGGATCCTGGCCAAGGTGCTGGCCGAACGATTCTGTGTCGACCGCGGCTGGAGCGAGGAGCGGGCCGTGGAATTCGGCCGTGAAGTGCTACGTGGCAACGTGGAACGGGTGTTTTTCGCGAAGGGCTGAGCGTTGTAGGGTGCCCTGTGGGCACCTGAGCCAAATCGCAATTCGGTGCGCAAAGCGCACCCTACGATTTGCGAGGAAAAATCAAGCGCGACGACATCCGCCCTACGGTACTTCGTATAGCGACTGACTTTTGACGATGGCGTAATCGTCAGGAAAGGTGTGGAACGCTTGCACGAGCAAGCTGCGGTTGCGCGTCTCGACGTTGATGTAACTGAGCGCGCCCAGCGCCATGCGGCCGCTGGAATTGAAGTGGTGCAGCATGCCCTGCCGCTCGCCCGAGAAGGCCAGCTCCTGTTGAAACGTCCAGAAGACCTCGGGCTCGACTGGTTCCAACTGGAAGTTGACCTGGTAGGCGGCGCCCCCGCGGCATTCCATGCGATCGCTGCGTTCGCCTTTGAGCCGGTATGACAGCAACCGGCGCTTTTGCGGCAGCGGATGATGGGCCGAGGCACATACCTCGGTCAGAACCAGCCCCTTGTATCGCCAGGTAACGATGTGCCCGGCGCTCGTAATACTGATCGTGGCCTTATAGCCGCCGCGATCGACGGTGTGACTGCTATAAACCTCGAACAGCTCGGGATGCAGCGACCTTCCATAGAGTTGGAAAACCAACTCGGCGACTTTGGGTCGAACGGAAAGCACGGCATAGATTCCTTTGACTTCTCCACGCGCCGCGGCCGCGCTTCTGCGCGTGCCTCGATTGAGTCGCATTATAAACCGATGCTTCGCACGCCACAAACGGAGTTTGCCACGAATTCGCGCGGCGCGCTTTTTCGGTCTTGACAGCGGAGTAACTCGCCATCTCTATGAACGCGTTCACCGACCACTCACGACAGCAGCATTTCCATTCCTTCGAGAGTGCGTCTCGCGACGAGCTCATTCATCGCTACGCCGAACTCCGGCGCGGTGAGCTGCGCTGCGTTCACTTTTCAAGGTGCGCACCTTTTCGCCACAAAGCGCGCGCCGAACTGCGCGGCCGCGAATCAAAGGTACAAATTTAGTGCAAAAGCGGCTGTCCGTCCGCTGCCCTTTTCGTTGACTCGGTCCTCTTTTTGCCGCTTTTGCGGGCGGATTGGCGAGCTTTGCGTGCCTGTCGGTGCGAGCACGCTCTATAATGCATCGTAACCCATGCGTCCGTGTGCCATCGCTCTGCAACGCAATTATGTCCGACGAGAAGCACAACATCCTGGTCGGCCGCGGCGCGACGACAAGCCCGGCGAATCGCTTCGAAGCGGTGCGGCTCGAGTCGCAGCTCGACGAACTTGAGCCCGACGACGAGTTGCTCGCCCGCCGCGCCGTTCCCACGGTATTCCTGCCCGACAATTCGCAATCGATCCTGGCCACGAACGACAGCCCGGACATCGGCTTTCGCTACAGCATCAACGCTTATCGCGGCTGCGAGCACGGCTGCGCGTATTGCTACGCGCGGCCATCGCACGAGTACTTGGGTATGAACGCCGGGCTCGATTTCGAGACCAAGGTCATGGTCAAGCACGACGCCCCGGCCCTGTTGCGCGCGGCGCTCGCCAAGCCGAGCTGGCGCGGCGAAATGATCATGATGTCGGGCGTGACCGATTGTTATCAGCCGATCGAGCGCAAGCTGCGGCTCACACGCGGGCTCTTGGAAGTCATGCGCGAGGCGCGGCAATGCTGCGGAATCATCACCAAGAACGCGCTGGTGACGCGTGATCTCGATATTCTGGCCGACATGGCTCGGCAGAACCTCGTTCACGTACACGTCAGCGTTACGTCGCTCGATAACGAGTTGGTCGGCTCGCTCGAGCCGCGCACGTCGCGGCCGGCCGCGAGGCTATCGGCCATTCGCCGACTGGCCGAAGCGCAGGTGCCGGTGGGCGTCATGGTCGCGCCGATTATCCCCGGGCTGAACGATCACGAGATGCCAGCCATTCTGGAAGCCGCCGCCGAGGCGGGCGCGCAGTGCGCGAGCTACGTGCTGTTGCGACTGCCGCTCGCCGTCGAGCCGGTGTTCATGGATTGGCTACAAACCAATCGGCCTGACGCGCTCTCGAAGATCGAATCGCGCATCCGCTCGACGCGCGGCGGCGCCATGTATCAGTCGGCGTTCCGCGAACGGCAGCGTGGCCGCGGTAAGTACGCCGAGCAGATCAAGCAGACGTTTAACGTGTTTCGCGCCAAGCACGGCCTCGATCGGCCGCTACCACCCTTGGATACGTCGCGCTTTCAGCCGCCACGGCCGTCTTCGGGGCAGATGTCGCTGTTTTGAGCGCGCACCGTTCCTGGCAATCCTTCCCTCTTAACCCTACGCGCGTGCAACTTCCAGGTGCCTCTTGGGTCAGCGAACGCTCTTTACTGTTGGGCATTCGACGCGGCCGTGGCAGGAATTTGTCGCGCTTCTGCAGGCCTGGAAAATCAAGACGCTGGTCGATGTGCGTACCGTACCCAAGTCGCGAGCGTTTCCCTGGTTTTCCCAAGCGCGCATGGCCCGAGCGCTTCCCCGCGCCGGCATCAAGTACGTTCATCTGAAATCGCTGGGCGGCTTGCGGCACGCGAAGAAGGATTCGCCGAACATCGGATGGCACAACGCCAGCTTCCGCGGCTATGCCGATTACATGCAGACCCCAGAATTTGAGCAAGGTCTTGCGGAGCTCAACGCGCTGCGGCGAAAAGAGCGCGTCTGCATCATGTGCTCCGAGGCCGTGTGGTGGCGCTGCCACCGGCGGATGATTGCCGATGCCGAGGTCTCGCGCGGCATCCCGGTGAAACATGTCATGAGCGAGACCACGGCCAAACCGCACGAGGTCACGCCCTTTGCACGGGTGAAGAAGCGGCGTGGGCATCATGCGATCATCACCTATCCGCAAGCGGTCAGCTAGGGTCGGCATGCTGCAAGCCGCGCGATCGCATTCGCGATATAATGCTTCGGCTACACGCAATGATCGCCGTCGTTTGATCAGCACTCTCTGTGGTGTCGTTCATGAAGCCCTCTCGCAGTCCCTCCCTGTTCGAAGCGGGCGAAGCGCAAAATCGTCGCCGTGCCCAGCCACTGGCCGCCCGCATGCGCCCACGCACGCTGGCCGAGTTCGTCGGGCAGCGGCAATTCCTGGGCGAAGGCAAGCTCCTCAACCGGCTGTTGAAGGCCGATCGGCTGGGCTCGGTGCTCTTTTACGGCCCACCGGGCACCGGCAAAACCACGCTCGCCCGGCTGCTGGCCGCCGAAAGCCGCAGCGCTTTCATCCAGCTCAACGCGGTCACCAGCGGCGTCAAGGAATTGCGCGAAACGCTCGACGGCGCGCGCGATCGACTTTCGGCCGACAGCAAGAAGACGCTGTTGTTCGTCGACGAAATCCACCGCTTCAACCGCGCGCAGCAAGATGTGCTGTTACCAGACGTCGAAGAAGGCATTGTCATTTTGGTCGGGGCCACGACGCAAAATCCGTTCTTTGCGATCAACAGTGCGCTGGTCAGTCGCAGCCGGGTATTTCAATTCGAACCGCTGTCGGTCGAGGACATCAAGCAGGTCATTCGCGCGGCGCTTGCGGACAAGGAACGCGGCCTGGGTAACGAAGACGTGCGGCTCGAGGACGACGCGCTTGCATTCCTGGCCGAGATCAGCGACGGCGACGCTCGCCGTGCGCTCTCGGCACTGGAAGTTGGCGTGCTGTCGAGCAATGAGCGACCGCTCGTATTTACGCGCGCCTTGGCCGAAGAATCGGTGCAGCGCAAGGCCGTAGCCTACGACCGCACGGGAGACGCTCATTACGACGCGGCCAGCGCACTGATCAAGAGCGTCCGCGGTAGCGATCCTGACGCCGCGCTCTATTGGCTGGCGCAAATGCTCGAGGCGGGCGAGGACGTACGCTTTCTCGCGCGGAGGATCGTGATCCTGGCGAGCGAGGATATCGGCAATGCCGATCCGCATGCCTTGCCGCTGGCCGTGGCGGCGATGCAGGCGACCGAGTTTGTCGGCCTGCCCGAGTGTCAGTTACCGCTGGCCCAGGCCGTGACCTACCTGGCCTGCGCGCCGAAGTCGAATGCCGCCACGATCGGCATCTCGGAAGCGCGGGCTGACGTCAAATCGGGGCGGCTGCTGCCGGTGCCGGTGCATTTGAAAGACAGCCACTATCAAGGTGCCAAACGCCTGGGGCATGGCGCGAACTATGAATATGCCCACAACGCCCCCGATGCCGTGGCCGCTCAGGACTACTTGGGCGTCGAGCGCGAATACTATCGGCCGGTGCCGCGCGGCTTCGAGCGCGAGTTGGCCGAGCGGTTGCAGAAAATCCGCGCCCGGCTGCGCGAGGGAAAGCGGCAGTCGCGTGCTAGCAGCGATGAGCCGCGACACGAGCAGTAACTGCTGTCGTAGCGGCTCGCAAACTGGGCAAGATTTACGGTTACCCAGAGCGCGCTCTTTCTCGATTCCGAGGTCGTAGCACTGGTTGACAAGCCAGGACAAGCCACCAGTGGCACCCGCGCCCGGCACGCTTGGTGGAGTCAAAGTGGCACGGCAACGACCGATCGCAAGAGCGGCCGCATGTCGAAGCCACGCATGCATTTGACCTTTGCCAGGAATACTCGGCTGACATAGCGTCGAAAGCCGACTTCTTCTATGATCCTGCCCGCATTTTGTCGTGCGGGGCAGAGGGTTAGGGCCAACGCAGCAAGCGGTCATTCGATCGCGCATCAGCATTGCTCGGGAGCCATCGGCGGCCGATTGTGTCCCCCCGTGGTTCGCACGAGGATTTCAGGAGAACACTCGGTGCAGGCATTTAAGACGCTCCTCATTGTCGCGGTACTCTCCGCGGTCGCCTATGGCGTGTACGTTGCGCTCACGGGCGCGCGCGACGTCGAGCCGCCACCCGGCGTAGTCGCCGAGGATTGGCAAGGCGGTCCGCAAATCGAATTGCCCACGATGGACGGCTCGCAAAACACACCGCCCGCGAATCTCACCGGCGCGCCGCCGGCCGCGGCATCGCCGGCGCCGCAAGTCGTACAACCACAAACGGCCACGGCGGTCGAGGCGCCTCCCTTCACCGCCACGCCCGCCGCGCCGGACACGAGCGCGGCGCCGCCGTTCGTGGCACCGAGTGTGGGCCCCAGCAATCCTGGCGCGCTGCCGGGGGGTGATGGCTCTGCCGGTCTCGCGCCGCCACCTGTGAACGACGCGACGATGACCGTGCCTGACGTTCAGCAGCCGCCAATCGGCGATGGAGCGATGAACGGCGCCAACGTTGTCCAGCCGGCCGGCAATGCTCCGCCGGCGAGTGGCTTGCCCGAGAGCACGTTCGCCACCGACTTCGCGACGGCGCAGGCGCTCTTGGCCGAGTCGCGGTTGGATCCGGCCCTGCTTCTCTTGTCGCGCTGGTACGACGACCCGCGCCTCACGGAGCAGGATCAACAGGCGCTGATGCCGCTACTGAACCAATTAGCGGGCACGGTGATTTACTCGCAAGAACATTTCTTGCTTCCGGCCTATGAAGTACAGCCCGGCGACACGCTGGACCGCGTGGCCCAACAATACCGCGTGCCCTGGCAGATACTGGCCAAGATCAACGGCGTGGGCGATCCGAATCAATTGCGTCCCGGCGACAAGCTGAAAGTCGTGCAAGGGCCGTTCGACGCCAGCGTCAACATGCGCACGCGACAGTTGACGATGATGCTAGGCGGTCGTTTCGCCGGGCGTTTTCCCATCGGGATCGGAGCGGATCAAGCGGCGCCCGAGGGTGAGTTTGTCGTGAAGAACAAAACACCCAATCCGACTTATTACGGACCCGACCGCGTGATCGACGCGAACGATCCGGCCAACCCGCTCGGCAAGTATTGGATCGGGCTGGATGACCACTTCGGCATCCACGGCACGAACGACCCGGGCAGCATCGGCCAGGCCAACTCGCCAGGCTGTATCCGCCTCAGCCCACGCGACATTGAAGACGTCTACGACATGATGACGAGCGAATCGCGGGTGCGAATCGTCCGTTAACGACAATTCTTCTCGTCTCCCCTGGCCAGCGACGCATCAGCAGTCGACAATGCGGGCCATCGAGCGGAGACGGTTTGCCGGGAATCACGCCTGCGGCAGCAGGCGTTCAAGGATTTCCTTCTTTCGGTCCCCGCACGAACGCTTTTTGGGACCTGGGCAACGGCGGATTTCAGGACGTAGTCTTGCGCGCGGGGGGCGCGTGCGGTCCGGAATTCGATTACCAGTTACTGCCGGAGGAGACATCGTGCAACGCATCGAGCGCGAACAGGCACGCAAATACGCCTTTAATAGCCAAGACACACCGCTGTTGAAGGTCGAGCCGGGCGAGACGTTCGAAATCGAAACGTACGACGCCAGCACCGGCTACTTCCGCACCCCCGAAGACAAGGCCATTCCCGCCCGTCGCCCCGGCTTCGATCGATTGCCGCCACTGGCTAATCCGATTGGCGGGCCCGTGTGGGTCAAGGGCGCCGAGCGCGGCGACGTGCTGGTCGTCTCGATCGAAGAAATCGTGGTCGACGATTACTCGTGGATCGCCGTCGGGCCGCGCCGCGGGCCGCTCGGCGAGTCGACGCGCTGGCCCGAATTATCGGCCGACTACACCACGCGCATCTTTCGCCACACCGCGGGCGCAAGCGGCACGATGCGCGACGGCACGTTGAAATTCAACGACCGCATTACCTGGCCGCTGACCCCTTTCGTCGGCACGCTGGGCGTCGCGCCTGACCGTGAAGTCACGACCAGCGTCGACGGGCAAGGGGAATGGGGGGGCAATCTCGACATTCGCGACGCCACGGCCGGGAACCGTATCTACCTGCCCGTGTTTCACCAGGGCGCACTTTTTTATCTGGGCGACGTACACGCCAGCCAGGGAGACACGGAATTCACGGGCACGGCTGCCGAAACGAAATCGACGGTGCGCCTGAAGCTGGAAGTCATCAAGCAGAAGCGGCTGCCATGGATGCGGATCGAAAAGCCCGACTCGATCGTGTCGGTGTACGCGTTTCGCCCGCTGGAGGTCGCGGTCGAAACGGCCACGATCAACCTGATGGACTGGCTGATCGCGGACTACGGTTTCTCGCCGACCGATGCCTATTGCTTCGTCAGCACCTGCCCCGATTTCCGCATCAACGTCTACCAGATGTGCAAGCTCGGCAAGCTGAACTACGTGGCAGGCGCCGAAGTGCCAAAGCGGTACTTGAAGTAGCCGGCAGAGGGTAGCCGGCAGAGGGCAGCCGGCAGATGGCAGTGAAAGGCAAATGCAACATGATCGCCACGGCGAACTACTGAGGGCTAGCGACCAAATCTTCTAACTGCCTGCTGCCCTCGGCCGGCTGCCAACTATTCCTCGCATATCGCCTCGCACAGCCTGCCGAGCACCTGGCCGATGCGTTCGCGGTCTTCGGACTTCGCGATTTGCACCTGATTGACGACCAGCGACATGGCCACGCGCTTTCCTAAGTGCGTTGTGCCGTAGCCGGCCAGGGCCTTGCTATTGAGGATCGACGTGCCGTTCATCGTATTCGACCAGACGAGCGTGCCGGTCTTGGCGCGGACTTTTCCACGAGCAGGGCTGTCCTTGGGTACGGCCGTGGCCAGCGTGCCGTCTTCGCCGAGAATCGGCAGCGCGTCGTGGTATACGGCGAAGTCGGGCCGCGTGGCCATATAGCGGAGCAGTTGCACGGTGACGCGCGGCGAAGTGTAATCAGCCCGGTCGCCGCCGGCTCCGCCGCCGAACGAAATCGTGTCGACGTCGATGCCGGCCTTGGCGAGAAAATCGTGTTGCCGGCGCAAGCCCGCCGCGAGCGTGCGCTCGCCATGCCGGGCGGCTATCAAAAGCGGCAACGTGCTGGCGTGCAGATTGTGGCTGACCTTGAGGATCAGCCTGGCCGATTCCGAGAACGGCGGCGATTTCAGCACCGCCACGCGCGATAGCCCCGGGTAATCTTCTTCGTCAGGTAGCTCGTCGTCGTCGTTCGACTCCAAGGGCGAGGCTTGCACGTCGACCCCCGCGCGCCGCAACGCCTCGATCAACAGCGACCGCGCGAACGACGCCGCGTCAGGAACTTCGTGAATTCGCACGAGCGGCTTCGCCTCGGCCGCGATCTGGCCATGAACGATCACGACGTCTCCGATGGGCGATTCGATGTCGACGCGCGTTTCATCCTCGGAGCGCACCGTCTCGACTTGCACGTCGACGCGTACCGCCGACGTATGCGGACGCCACTCGACCTTGGCCGGATGATCGGGCGTGGTCGGCAAAATCCGCACGTCGATCAAATTGTCGTTGATCATGATCGGCGTCAGGCGACCTGGCCCGCTGCCGGTCCCTTGCGCGGTGTCGAACAATCGATCGTCGATAAGCACGTCCCCCGCGACGTGCTTGATGCCGCCGGCGGCGACCTGCCGGGCCAGTTCGTTCAGCCCGGCGAGCGGATCCGAGCGCGTGATCTCGGCCGAGCGACTGAAGTTGGCATACGTGTGATCCGAATCGACGAACGCGATATGGCCTGCCTCGTCGGTGCGGCCTCCCATCGTCAAGTCACCGCTGGCCACCAGCACCAGGTTGCCATGCAATCGGCCGTCGCTGTCGACCTGCCCGTCGGCATAGACGGGCGTTTCGAAACGATAGTCGGCGCCGAATTCGTCGAGTGCCGCGGCAACAGAAAACAACTTCGTCGTCGAGGCCGGTGCGAACAGCTTGTCGGCCGCGCGCTCGTAAAGCGTGTCGCCCGACTCCATGTCGACGATCAACAAGCCCCAATGGGCATGCTGGAATTCCGGCGCGTCGATAAGAGCTTCGATGCGCTTGGCAAGATCATTGGCAGCGGCGCGATCTGCGGCGAACGGGTAGACCGCGAAGATCGCTAGCGTCAGAAAACGAAGTGCGCGTCGCACAGGCAGGTCCCTCCCAAGGTTCCAGAACAACTATAGCTCGGGCGCGCCGAGGGCTATTCTGGACACAGCGGGAGCCCTTTGCAACGGAGCAGATATGGGCGGATACCTGCTGATCCTCAACGGCTTGTTCTACGCGCTGGGATCAGTAAGTTCGCGGCGCGTGTAGGGTCGCCGCGAGCCATGACGGATCCGGACGATTCGCACAACGTCGTGGTCGATAACGAAGACAGCACGAAAGACGTGAGGTCGTCTCCCGAATAGTAACGGCCGCAGTTCGCGTTTCAGCTTTCGATGCTCGGGCGCCAGCGCACAGCGGTGTGGGTAGTCGGCGAGAGTCTCCAACGTTTCGTGAACCTTGACAAGCCACCGCCCGGCAGTTTCCGGAGCATGCGGCGAACCCAAAGAAATGCAGCTTCAAGGTCCTGCTCCGCCAGCGGCTGGACGCGGAACGATGAATTTCATTTTGCTGCTAGTGAATTGCGCCGTAACTACGAGTCACGAAGGCCGTGCTTTTCGCGGAGCCGCGAAAACGCCTCGTCGAGCGTCACGCCTGGTTCGCCTCGGTCGACAGATTCCAGCCCGACCGCTATAGCGGACTCCTCTTCTTCGCTGCTTTCGAGTGATTCGAGTGCTTCGAGAAGCAACTGCTCGAAGGAGGAATAACGGCCCGACGCCAACTTCTCGCGCACCAGACGTTCGACATCCGGCGACAGATCGTACGACATGACGACGTTCTCCAGAGCAATTCGCACACTCTAGTCATTCTATCAGAAGTGTCGCCATCACGCCGGAAATCTTCGAGGCCTATTGCACCCCTCCGGTCGGAAGCAGATCGTCGAACATGGCTTCGACAAACTGGTCGGGATTGAAAAGGGTCATGTCCTCGGCCTTCTCACCGACGCCGAGGTACTTCACCGGCAGGCCGACCTGCTGACGAATGGCCACTACGACGCCGCCCTTGGCGGTGCCGTCGATCTTTGCCAAGACGATGCCCGTACACTGCACGGCTTCACTAAAACTCTTTGCCTGGCTGATGCCGTTCTGCCCGGTCGTGGCGTCGAGCACCAACAGCACTTCGTGCGGCGCGCCGGGCACCTTCTTGCCGATGACGGTGTGAATCTTCGTAAGTTCCTTCATCAGGTTCTGCTGCGTTTGCAGACGGCCGGCCGTATCGACGATGCACACGTCGGCGCCGATTTCCACGGCGCGGCTGACGGCGCGATGCGCGACGCTGGCCGGATCGCTGTTGGCCTCACCCTTGACGATTTCTGCACCTAAGCGCTTGGCCCACTCGCCAAGTTGCTCGACGGCGGCGGCGCGGAAGGTATCGCCGGCGCCCAGCACTACCTTCTTGCCCTGGTTGATGAAGGTCCACCCGAGCTTGGCGATCGACGTCGTCTTGCCGGCGCCGTTTACGCCTGCCACCATGATCACGGTCGTGCCGGTGGGAGCAAAACGAATCGGCTCCTCGGGCTGTTTCAGCAACTCCTTGAGCTTCTTCTTCAGGCTGCCGACGACGTCTTCCATGTGGACGACACGGCCGCGGAAGTCGGTCCGCACCTGCTCGATGGATTGCTGCGCAAAAGCCACGCCCATGTCGGTCTTGATGAGGATTTCCAGCAGCTCATCGAGAAAAGCATCGTCGACCAGCCGGCCTTCACTCTTGAACAGGTCGCGAATGTCGGTGTTGAGGATGCGCGTGGTCTTTTTCAGGCCTTCGCGAATCTTGGCGAAAAAGCCGGTCTTCTTTGGCGGCTCGGCGGGCGCGGGGGCCGGCGTCTCGGGCTCGGGAGGTGATCGTTTTGCAGCAGGCTCGGCCGGGGTCGGCGCGGGAGCTTTGGCAGCTGGAGATACGGCAGGAGGTGTCGCGACAGGTGTTGCCACGGTTGGCGGTGCTGCCGCCACCGTCGGGCGATCCGCCACGATGACCGTCTTCTCACCGGGACCCACGCGCACCGTCCCCTCGGGCGCGTGCTCCTGCGCAGGCTTCGCGCCTTGCTCCGGCGGCGGCGTCTCTCCCTTTTTCTTGAAGCGATCGAGAAAACCCATCGTGGTCCAAAGCCTGTCTTTAGTAGCGTCTTGCAGCGCACACGGTTCGACCAATTCGAGCTGAGCGCCGCCTGCCGAGCTTACGGGAATCAGTGGATGGCGACAATGGCTCCGAGGGTCAGCCCGAGAAGGATGACGTTTGCCAGCAATCCAACCACACGTATCACAAAGAGCGGTGGATTCTTCGACGTCCCCCAGAATGTAAGAAAGGAAAGGCTAATCGCCAGCACCAATAGCGGAGAAAGCCCAATGGCACTGACAATGCATGCGGCCACGGCCCCCTCGATTCGCGGATCCGTCGATTCAACGCGCGCGAAGAAAAGCATCAGCCATAGTGGTCCGTATGTCGCGATTGAGGCAATTCCAAACCAAAGCGCCACGACCTCGTTCGTGACCGGTGACAGGTCATCCGCTTCGGCCTGCTGTCTCCATCGATCGCCCGCGACTCGCCAAGCTTGAGGTATTAGAGCGGCCGTCAGGAGGACGGCCACCGTAAGTACAGCGAATCCAGCGTGAACGGACCATGGTTCCTCCCGAAACGGCCAACATGCAAGCACCACCGCGATGATGCCCGTTAGCAGTAGTACGGAACGAACGCTGAATTGCCACCTTGGCTTCGTTGGCAAGCACGGGCTGGACGTTGTGGCTGCCATTTCTCACGGCATCACTTGTTGCCCGCATGCCCCGCCAGAAAGCGGTCGAGGATGCCGTTCACGAACTGTGCGCTGTGGGCGGTGCCGAACCGCTTGGCCAATTCAACCGCCTCGTTGATGGCCACGCGGCCGGGTGTCGCGGTGTAAAGAATCTCGTACGCGCCCAGCCGCAGCACGTTGCGGTCCGTCGCGGCCATGCGTTCCAGGCTCCAATTGTCCGCCGTGCGCGACAAGAGCGAATCGAGTTCCGTCTGGTTGCGGCGCACGCCATTGACGAGCGACTGCGCCAGATCGACCAATTCCTGTCCACGCAAGCGCAGCAACTGCACTTGCTCGCGCGATAGTCCCTGCCCCACGATTTCCTCCGGCGTCAGCTCCGGGCAAAGGCGCGCGGCGACAAACGCATCGCTGCGGGCATGATCCGGCAAGGGATTCAAGTCCTCTTGATAGAGAACTTGCAGGGCAACTTCACGGGCTCGACTACGGCGTGTCATAGGATGCTTTTGTGGCGTTAACGTCGGTCCAGTACTTCTGCGCCTAACCCACCCCCGCTTGCGGTTACTGCAGGCTGATTCGCTGCGCAAGGCTAGCATTTCCGTGGCTGCCGCGGCAACCGGCCTGTGATTTCGGGCGGGAAGCGGTTCGTTCCCGGCGAGGCCGATCCTGGCAAACCGCTTTCCCTAACGCGGCAACTGCGAAATCAAATCGATCATTTGTAAGGCGGCTTCGGCGCAGTCACTCCCCTTATTGCCTACGTTACCGCCCGAGCGGTGGATCGCCTGTTCGAGGCTGTCGCACGTGAGCAGGCCAAATAATACTGGAATGCCAGTGCGGACCGAAAGACCGGCCAGTTCCAGGCTCACCGCCCGGTTGATGTGCTGATCGTGCGTCGTCTCGCCGCGAATCACCGCTCCCAGGCAAATCACGGCGGCATAGCGTTCGCTATCGGCCAATCGGGCTGCCACGACGGGAATTTCGAAAGCCCCCGGAACCCAGGCCACGGTGACTTGCTTCTCAGGGACGCCCGATTTGGCGAGCGTCTCGAGCGCACCGGTAAGCAGCCGGCCCGTCACCGACTCGTTGTAGCGCGAGACGACGATCGCAATCGCTGCTGCCGTGGCTTTGGTTTTACCTTCGAACGTTTGTGGCATGGCAAAGAAGCTAGAAAGAAATCTCGATGCAACGGATCAGCGGAGCAAGAATGGCGTGCCGTGATCGTTCACTGGCAGCCAAGGAAGGCCGGCGCACGCTACTTCGTATTCATGCTCATCAGGAACTCGGCATTGCTCTTGGTCTTCTGCAAGCGATTGACCAGCAGTTCCATGGCGTCGGTTGGGTTCATGTCGTTGAGCACGCGGCGCAGAATGCACACCCGGCGATGCTCCTCGGGGTCCATCAGCATTTCCTCGCGGCGCGTACCGCTGCGGTTGACGTCGATCGCCGGCCAGACGCGCTTGTCGACCAGCTTGCGATCGAGCACGACCTCGAGGTTGCCGGTTCCCTTGAACTCCTCGAAGATCACTTCGTCCATCTTGCTGCCCGTGTCGACCAGGGCGGTGGCGATGATCGTCAGCGAGCCCCCTTCTTCGACCTTGCGGGCCGCGCCGAAGAAGCGCTTGGGCCGCTGCAGGGCGTTGGCATCGACACCGCCCGATAGAATCTTGCCCGAGTGCGGCACTTCGGCGTTCCAGGCCCGCGCCAGCCGCGTGATCGAATCGAGGAAGATGATCACGTCGTGCCCGTATTCGACCATCCGCTTCGCCTTTTCGATGACCATTTCCGAGACTTGCAGGTGCCGGGCCGACGGCTCGTCGAAGGTCGAGCTGATCACTTCGCAATTCGGCCCTTTGACCTGACGCTCCATATCGGTCACTTCTTCGGGCCGTTCGTCGATCAGGAGCATGATCACGTACACCTCGGGGTGATTGATCAGCACGCTCTTGGCCATCTTCTGCAGCAGGATCGTCTTGCCGGCGCGAGGCGGGCTGACGATCAAACCGCGCTGGCCGAACCCGATCGGCACGATCAGGTCGACGACGCGCATGTTGATCTCTTCCGGAGCGGCCTCCAGCACCACGCGCTTGTCGGGGTGCAGCGGCGTCAGCTCGTCGAACGAAACGCGCTCCGAGACCAGGTTCGGGTCCTGGTAATTGATCGCCTCGACGCGCAAGAGAGCGAAGTACCGCTCGTTCTCCTTGGGGGGACGGATCTGGCCCGACACGGTCGCCCCCGTGCGCAGCCCGAACCGGCGGATCTGGCTGGGCGAGACGTAAATGTCATCCGGGCAGGAGAGGTAGTGATAGTCGGGGCTGCGCAAGAAACCGAAGCCGTCGGGCAGCACCTCGAGCGTTCCTTCGCCGAACATCAGGCCGTTGAGCTTCACGCGCTCTTTCAGAATCTTGAAGATCAAGTCCTGCTTTTTGATGCCGGTCAGTTCGGTGAGATTCTCGCGGCGCGCCTGCTCGATCAATTGCGGCATGCTCATGCGCTGCAATTCGGCGATGTGAATGTCGCCGTGCTTGATCTGCTCGTAGCGGTCGTGGGTGTCGTCGCCCCCGAGGGCCGCCTCTTCGGCGATTTCCTCGGCCAACGACAGGGGCTCGCCTTCCAGCTCCGCCGTCTCGGTGACGTAATCCTTGGCGTCGGAAAGGGTATTGGTCTTCGTGACGCGAGGTTGTCGAATTTCCGACATGGCACGCATTACTCCGGATGAGAACCGTTGTGCGGACGCGCGGAAGGCGTCTGCGGCAGGAATTCAAAATCGTTTTGAAGGGACAGCGGCCAGGCCGAAGCCGGTCGCACGACAAACATGCAGGTGATTCAGATCAGACTAGGACGCGGCCTTTACGGACGGATTCGTGTTCAGGCGCGGGCAGGCGTGACGGGGTTGGTGACGTGCCGTGAAATCAACCGACGAGCGATTGCCACAAACGATTGACTTGCTCGCGTGTGGCCTCCGGCGAACCGGAGTTATCCAGAATCACATCGGCGCGATCGCGCTTCACGTCCAAGGACTTTTGCGCGGCCTCACGAGCGTTGAATTCCGCGTCGCTCCAGCCGCGCCCTCGGGCTCTTTCTAATCGTACCTCACGCGGGGCCTCGACGAAAACCGTTTTGTCGCAAAATTTGTTCCAGCCAGCTTCCATCAGTAGTGGTGCATCCAACACCAGGACTTGCTTTCCCGCGGCCTCCAAAGCAGCAGCCTGGCGACCTAACAATTCGCCAATACGGGGGTGCGTCAATTGCTCGAGAAATTGCCGGTCAGCGGTCGCACGATCTGTGCCGGCACTGCCTCCGCCAAAGACGCGCCGGCCAATCGCCGGCCGCGAAAGCCGCCCGTCGGCTCCGACCACTTCCTCCCCGAAGCGGTCGCGTATCGCCTGCTTTACCTCTTCCAGTTCCAGGACCTCGTGTCCGGCTCGATCGGCGTCCAACCAACCGGCTCCTAATTCTACCAATTGTTGAGCTACCAGGCTCTTTCCGCTAGCAATCCCCCCGACTAACCCAATTATTCGCACGCGGCACCAGCCCCGGCGCCTTTCGCCCGAAAAAATGCCGTTTTGTCTTTAGCGCCGCGAGCGCCTGATGGTTTCCCGCGCCCCATCCTCGATTCAACTCCGTGAAGTATTAGGTGGCGTCGGATATTTCTGAATGAAAATCGAGCGGCTCATCGCCGGCGGCCGACCAAGGCTCGGTCTCGGCCCAGTTCATCCCCGTCTTAACATCGACGACCAGTGGCACGCACAATTTCATCACGCTGGACATTTCTTGGCGCACTAGCTCCGCCAGCGGCTCCAACTCGGCGGGCGGCGCCTCGAACAACAGCTCATCGTGAATTTGTAATAGAAGCTGCGCCGACAGATCGCCCTCGCGCAGCCGGCGATCGACCGCCAGCATGGCCAGCTTGATCAAGTCGGCCGCCGATCCTTGGATTACGGTATTGATGGCTGTCCGCTCAGGCAGGTTCCGCTGCCGAGGGGCATTGGGCCGGACGCCGCGAATGGCTCTTTTGCGCCCCAGGATCGTCTTAACATAGCCATTGGCCCGACATCCTTCCAGTATTTCTGCGAGAAATCGGTCCACGCCCGGGTAACGCTCGAAGTACGCAGCGATGAAATGTGCCGCTTCGTCCTGTTCGATGTCGAGGCTGTTGGCCAATCCGAACGCGCTTTGACCATACAGCACGCCAAAATTGACGGCCTTGGCGCGGCGCCGCATTTCAGAAGTGACGTCATCAAAGGGGACACCGAACACTTGGGCCGCGACTTGCGTGTGAATGTCATCACCACGCTCAAACGCGGCACACAGCGTTTCATCCCGGGAGAAATGTGCCAGCACCCGCAGCTCGATCTGCGAATAGTCGGCTGATAATAATCGCCAGTCCGCCGGCCCGGGCAGGAACGCCGAACGGATATCGCGTCCCTCGCGGGTCCGAATGGGAATGTTTTGCAGGTTTGGATCGCTGGAACCCAGACGGCCCGTCGCCGCGACAGCTTGCTGAAACGTCGTATGCACGCGCCCGGTGCGCGGATTCACCAAGCCCGGCAGCGCGTCGACGTACGTGTTCTTCAATTTCGAATACTGGCGAAATTCGATGATCTTTGCCGGCAGCGGATGCTGCGCGGCAAGCTCGACGAGCACGCTGGCATCGGTGCTGGGCCCCGATTTCGTACGCCGCAGCGCCGGCAGCTTCTGCTCGGTAAACAGCACCTGCTGCAATTGCTTGGGCGAGGCGACGTTGAACTCGTGGCCGGCCAGGGCGTAAATCTCTTTCTCGGCCGCCGCGACCTTCTTGCCGAAATCGGCGCTCAGCGCCGCCAGCCGCGCCGCATCAACGCGAATGCCGGTGCGCTCCATCCGAGCGAGCACGGCGGCCAGCGGTATTTCCAGATCCACCAGTAGCCGTTCCAATTCCTCTTCTTGCAATCGCTTCGTAAGGAGCGGAGCCAGCCGCAGCGTCACGTCGACTTCCTCGCCGGCCGTTTGCGTGGCCAAAAGCGCTACGGCCGCCGGATCATTCTCACTTGCGGCTTGCGGCGCGGACATGCTGTGTTCCAGGTAGCGCTGCGCAAGCTCATTCAACGTGTGATTGCGTTCCCCCGCGTCGAGCAGGTAGCTGGCAAGCATCGTGTCGAAAACAAAGCCGCTCGAATTGATCCCGCCGCCGGCGAGCAGCAGCATGTCGTGCTTGGCATCACGCGAGATTTTTTCGATGCGCTCGTCTTCCAGGATTGGCCGTAGCACCGCAAGCGTCGCGTCGCGATCCAGTTGGCCCGACGCGTCCTCTGCAGCAAGCGGCAGATACCAGGCTTCGCCCGCCGTCCATGCCACGGCCAGCCCGGTGATCTCGGCCTGCACCGCCATCGCGCTTTTGCCGTGAATGCGCACCGCGATGCGCGGTTGCGCTGCAAGCTGCGGGAGCCAGGACGCGAACTTCTCGGCGGTGTCGATCGCCCGGTAGTTCCCTTGCCAGATGCTCGGTACGTGCTGCACCTGCGCACGAAGCTGCTCGGCAAAGCGATGAAAACCGAACGCGCCGCACAGCGCTAGCGCCCTCTCAGGGTTTAGCGGCCGGCGCTCTGCGGCCGGCCAATCAATGGCGATCGGTGTCTTTGTATCGAGCCGCACCAACTGCCGGCTGAGAAGGGCCTGTTCACGGCCGGCAATGACGTTCTCGCGCCGTTTGGTTCCGGCGATTTCGCCGGCGTGCTCGAAGATTCCTTCCAGCGAGTCGTATTTGTTCAACAGCTCGCGGGCGATCTTCGGTCCGATCAGAGGGATGCCCGGCACGTTATCGACCGAATCGCCGACGATCGCCTGATAGTCGACAACCTGGTCCGGCCGTATGCCCCAGTCGGCCGCGAGCGCCCCGGCGTCGTACATCAAGTCCTTGCGAACGTTGTATACCACGACGCGATCGGTAATCAGTTGCCGGCAATCCTTATCGCCGGTCACCAGGTAGCATTCGCCGCCGGCATCATGGGTCAGTTGGGCGAGCGTCGCCAGCACGTCGTCGGCCTCATAGCCTGCCAACTCCAGGATCGGAATGTCCAAGGCTGCAATCATGCGCCGCAGCGCCGGGAATTGTGGCCGCAGCTCGCCGGGCATCTCGCTGCGCTGCGATTTGTAACCGTCATACAAATCGTGGCGGAACGTCGGGCCCGACATGTCGAACGCGCAGAACAGGTAATCCGGCTTTTTCTTCTCCAGCAGGAACAGCAGATCGCGCGTAAACCCGAAGACGGCGTTCACTGGCTCGCCACGTGGGCTGGTCATCTCGGGAATGGCGTGGAAGACCTGGAAGATCAGCGAATTGGCGTCGATCGCATACACCGTCTTGCCAGTCAGATCAGGCGGCGGCGTCGGGCCATCCGGCGAAAGCAGGTTGCGCGGTTCGACCTCGGCGATGTCATCGGCTGCGTTTGTGCCATTCGGCCCGAGCTTCTCTTCGGCGCCTTCCGTTTCCACCGAGCGTGCGGCTTTCGCCGGTGCAGCTTTTTTCGCCGGTGCATCGTCCTCACGATCGAAAAGCGAAGCCTGGCGTGGCGAGCGCGATTTGGCCATGACGAAAATCGGTAGGAAAGGAGCGAGAACGCGACGAGAGGAAACCCGACAAACGACGGGCTTACACGTATCGTATGCCTTATCGCGCCGGTCGCCAACCCTGGCTCGAAGCCGAGCGGAAGCTCGCTCTGAAAGCGGCGTCAGATTGCGGCTGCCCAGAATATCTTGCCACAGAGCACTCAGAGGACACCGAGACAAGAGCACGACGGGCACTCTCAGTTGCTTCTCTGTGATCTCTGAGCTCTCTGTGGCGAGATTCTCTTCGCAGGAAGAATCAGAGATGACCGAAAGTGACGCGATCAGCGCGGCTGCGTGGCGCGCTCAATGCCATATTCCACGGCATCGGAGATTTGATCGAGCTCAGCAGGCGAAATGGCCAGTGGCGGCATGATTACAATCACATCGCCCAGCGGCCGCAATAGGACTCCTTTCTCGCGGGCATGCCGGCACACTTCGCGGCCGCGCTGCTCGTTCCACGGAAAGGGCTCGGCTGTGTCACGATTGCGAACCAGCTCAATGCCGGCGAGCAGGCCACGCTGCCGCACGTCGCCCACGTGGCGGTGCCCGGCGATGCGCTCGAGACGCTGGGAAAGCTGCTCACTCCTCTTTGTCACGACAGCCAACACTTGCTCGTCCTCAAACACTTCGAGCGATGCCAACGCCGCAGCCGCCGCGAGCGGGTTGCCGCTGAATGTGTGACCGTGAAAGAATTGCCGACCGGCGTCAGCGGGTCCGAGAAATGCGTTCCACACGTCACTTGTCGCCATGGTTGCCGCCATCGGCAGGTAACCGCCAGTCAGCCCTTTGCCGAGGCAGAGAAAATCGGGTGCAACGTCTTCATGCTCACAAGCAAACAGCCGCCCGGTGCGCCCGAAGCCGACGGCGACTTCGTCGGCAATCAGCAAGACATCGTAGCGGCGCGTTAGCTCACGCAGCCCGTGCAAGTAGCCTGGCGGATGGACGAGCATGCCGGCCGCGGCCTGCACCAATGGCTCGACCACCAGCGCCGCGATTTCCTGGTGCCGCTCGGCTAACAATTGTTCGACGGGCTGCAAATAGTGGGCGGCGAGCTGTTCGGGCGGCAGCTTCACCGACGTGCGGTAAGTCACCGGCGCCGGCACGCGCAGGCAATCGAACAACAGCGGCCGGAACATCGCGTGAAATCGCGCCACGCCCCCGACGCTGACGCTTCCCAGCGTGTCGCCGTGATAAGCGTCTGAGAGTGCCGCGTACTTCGTCTTCGCCGGTCGTGGGTCCTGGCGCTGCTGCCAGTATTGAAAGGCCATCTTCAGCGCGACCTCGACGCTCGACGAGCCGTCGCTCGCGAAAAAAACATGGTTCAGCCCAGCCGGTGCCAGCTCGACCAGCCGGCGTGCCAGCCGCACGGTCGTCGAATTCGAAGCGCCCAACAGCGTGGTGTGCGCCACCTTGTCTAGCTGCTCACGGATAGCGGCGTTGATGCGCGGATGATTATGCCCATGGACGTTGCACCACAGACTGCTGACGCCATCGAGGTAGGTCCGCCCGGCGCTGTCGTAAAGGGTGCAGCCGTCCGCGCGCTCGATCAGCAGCGGCTCGTACTCGGCCATCTGCGTGAAGGCGTGCCAGACGTGCTCGCGATCCCAGGCGGCGAGCATCTCGGGCGGCGGCGCGTCACGATCGGATGCGTCACAACCGCGCGCGTGACCGTCTGGCACGTCGCGGTGGGCGTCCGCGCTTTCATGCGCATTCCCAGACGCGACTGGCGCGACCGGCTTTACCATTGAATCGTCACCGGCGTACCGACGCTCACCCCCAGCATCAGCGCGGCGCTGTCGCCGACGATGGCTAGTTCCAGGAAGCCGCTCGAGCCAATGAGGGCCATGAGGGTCATTTCGGGCTGATCGCTGTACGTGCGAAAGATGCCTTGCGTCTCGTGTTCGTCGCAATGGATTTGCGTGCGCTCGTCGGTCGGCGCGTCAGCGAGCATATCGCTCGTGATGTCGGTAATCAGGTTGCCGAACGAGTCGATCGACCGCACTCGTCCTTCGATCTTATTGGGCAAGATCCGCACCTCCGGTTCCGGGAGTTCGACCAGGCGTTGCCGCGGCGCCCCCAATTCATTGGCGTCGAGCCCAAGGCTCAGCCTGGCGGCCACGGGCGCCATGATATCGCGTCCGTGAAACGTGGCGGATACACGCTCTTGCCAGAAGCGGGGCTCGGTTAAGGCTCGTATTCTAGAGGGGCGCGTGCGGGCCGCCAAGCGAGCGAGCAACCCGTTGTCGGGGGCGATGTAATGACGCCCGGCGATCTCGGCATAGACGATTTCCCGCGCGCTTCCCACGCCCGGATCGACGACGGCCACATGAATCGAACCGAGTGGAAAACTATCGGCCACTTCGACCAACGTCCAGGCGCCGGCCGCAATGTCCTGCGGCGGAATCGCATGGGTAACGTCGACGATCGCGGCCCGCGGGTTCAGCGCCAGGATCACCCCCTTCATCTGGGCCACGTACGGACTGCCCACGCCGAAGTCGGTCAAGAGCGTGATGAGCGAACGTGATTCGTCGGGCATAGGTGAGTCCAGCTTCGTCGGAATTGAAGCCGGTCCGTCGCCGGCATTCGCGCTCCGCTTACCAGGAAGATTGTACTCAGGAGCGGGTTGCGGCTTCGCCTACCAACTCGTCGCTTCCAAATCGATGGGCTGATACCGCCATTCCAGAGGGGAGGGCGCTGCCATCGGCGAGAATTCGAAATGAAGCACCCGGCGGTGCCCGATCGCTGTTGCCGCGTTCGACGAATGCAGGATGAGCGGCCGCAGCACAAGCGCGTCCCCCGCGCTAGCGCCGCAGATTACGGGCGATACGTCGCGGGTAAGCTCGCTGACTTGAGCTTCGGCAAGTCGGCCGAACCGATGCGATCCTGGTATCACCCGCAGGGCGCCATGTTCAGCCTGACATGGATCGAGGTGAATCCGCAGGGTGACCATGTGCTGCATGACTTCGAAGGGCGGCTGGGCGTGATGTATGCCAGCCTTAAGTGACCAGGCGGTCCAGTCCGCAACATCGGCGCGCGATTTGACAGCCACCGACAAATCCTGGTGCCACGAAACGTGCCAGTTCGCCGAGGCGGTCTTGTCGAACAATATGGCCCTTGTCAGATAAGGTCGAGAGCCGACGGCCGATCGCAGTACGACGCGCACGCGCGGCACGCGGAAAATTGCGTCAAGGCCTGGCACCACCTCGAGAAGGTTCCTGACCGCGTACACCTCGCTACGGCGCCGAACGGCTGCGCTTTGCCATGATTCCGTCGCGGATTCTATAGTCGAGATCAGCCGTGATACTTCATCCGCTGTAAGGCAGCCCTTGACGATCGCATAACCGGGTTCTTCCAGACCGCGCACAATCGATCTCGAGATCGATCGACGCTCGCCGGGTTCATTAGGCGTCGTCATTGGCCCCACGCAAGCGCGTCCAAATCGACATTGCCGCCACTGAGGATGATGCCCACGCGCCGGCCGGCGAAACGTTCTGCATTTTCCAGCAGCACCGCGACGGGCACAGCGGCTGAAGGTTCGATGATGATCTTCATCCGTTCCCAAACGTGCCGCATGGCGCGCATCGTGGTCGCATCGTCGACGGTTATGATCTCGTCGACCAGCCGCCGAATGACGTCGAACGTCAACTCGCCGAGCGACGTGCGCAATCCGTCGGCCACGGTCTGCGGATGATCGCTCGGCATGATCCGGCCCACGGCGAGCGAGCGCTTCGCATCGTCCGCTCCGGCGGGCTCCGCCCCGATCACCTGAACGCCGGGTAACAGGGCCTTGGCCGCGATCGCCGTGCCGCTCAAGAGTCCTCCGCCGCCAACCGGCGCGATGATCACGTCCAGGTCCGGAACGTCGGAGATCAATTCGAGCACTGCCGTTCCCTGCCCGGCGATGATGCGCGGATCGTTGTAAGGATGAATGAACACGCCGCCGGTTCGTCGCACGACGTCGTCGGCCGTTTGCTCGCGTGCCTGTACGGTGGGCTCACACTCGACGATCGTCGCTCCATAGCCGGCCACGGCCGCCCGCTTCACGGCCGGAGCGTTCCGCGGCATGACGATCGTGGCCGGAATGCCGCGCATCCGAGCGGCCAGGGCCAACGCCTGTGCATGGTTGCCCGAGGAATGCGTCACCACGCCACGGTGGGCTTCGTCATTCGAGAGCGATAACACGGCATTCGAGGCGCCGCGGAACTTGAAGGCCCCCACCTTCTGAAAGTTCTCGCACTTGAACGCAACGGTGGCGCCGGTCGCGTCGTCGAAGAATTGCGACCGTAAGACGGGCGTGCGATGAACGACACCGGCGATCCGTGCGGCCGCCTGCCGGACCGCGGTGATATCGAGGGCCGCCGCGTTTGCCATGATTAACCCGCCGCGAGCGTTTTTAGGTGCACACCCGACAGACGTTTCATGTCAGCCTGGCACGCGCACCTGAATCTCGTCACCTACGACGCGCACATCGAACCGGTCGGTTTGGACTTTGGGATTGTCACACCACGCGCCGGTGCAGACGTTGAAACGCCAGGCATGCCAGGGGCACGTGACCACTCCCTGGTGCACCTGGCCAGCTCCCAGCGACGCCCCCATGTGTGGGCATAAATCATCGATGGCGTGATAGCCTTCGCCGGTATTAAAGACCGCGACCAGCCGGCCGTTCACGGTGTACGTCTCGCCACGCCCCTCGGGAATCGCCCCCACCTTGGCAACGGTCACAAACTCGGACATCAGGTAATCCAGACGAGTGAGAAGCGTAAGCCAGCGGCAATTCCCAACGGGCCGTAAGAAGTTTATTCTAGCGGTTCAGCGCCGAACAGGGGCGCGGTGCCGCGCCTCCCCTCCCGCCCTGAGAACACATCGAATCATGAAAACCAATATCGTCAAACGTAAGCTGCGCGAGGGAAAGCCTTCGTTCGGCACCTGGCTGTCGCTGGGAGATTTGTACGCCACGCGCATCTTGGCGCGCATGGGTTTCGATTGGCTAACGCTCGATATCGAGCACTCGGCGATCGACTGGTCGCAAGCGGCGATGATCTTTGCCGCTATAGCCGACGCCGGTTGTGTACCGCTCGCACGCGTGCCGAAGGGAAATCACGACTACATCAAGCGCGTGCTGGACGGCGGCGCCTGGGGCATCGTAGTGCCGATGGTCGATACGGTCGAGCAGGCGCAAATCGCGATCCGGGCCGCCAAGTATCCACCTTTCGGCAATCGCAGCCTTGGCGGTGGCATGCACAGCCTGAATTTCGACGCCACCTCGGCCGAGTATTTCGCCAAGGCGAACGACGAAATCCTGGTCGTGCTGCAAACCGAAAGCCCGACGGGCGTGGCCAACGCCGAAAAGATCTACGCGCTACCGGGCGTCGACGCGATTTTCGTGGGTCCGGTCGACCTGCGGGCGCAAATGCGTGCGCCGGACGGCAAGGAAGCGACCGATCAGGAATTCGAAGCCATGCTGCAGCGCGTTGTCGATATCGGTAAGAAGACCGGCACGCCGACCGGCATGCACACGATGGAGACGGACGCGGCTCTCGCCCGCGCCAAGCAGGGCATGCAGTTCATCGCCGTCGGAAGCGAACTGCGGATGATGTCGCAGCGTGCGCAGGAAATCGTGCGTGTCGTGAATCCCGAGGCCGGCGAAAAGGTTCAGGCCCGCTACTAACTAACTCCGCAGATTTTCTAATAGGCAGCGACGCGGGGCCACGAACGCATGAGCGTCTACCTGCTCGCCACACTCGACACCAAGGGGCACGAGGCGGCCTTCCTGCGCGACCGTTTGCGCGCATGCGGCGCGGCGGTGACGCTCGTCGATACGGGCGCGCTAGGCACACCTGCGATCACGCCCGATATCACGCGCGAAGAATTGTTTCTGGCCGGCGGGACGAATTTGACCGAGATCGTGGCCCGTGCGGATCGTGGCGCTGCCGTGGCCGCGGCAGCAGCCGGCGCCGCGCATCTAGTTCAGGCTCACCACACGGCCGGACGCGTTTCCGGAGTTTTGACGCTTGGTGGATCGGCCGGCACGACGATCGGCTCGGCCGCCATGCGTGCCCTGCCGCTCGGCGTACCGAAGATGATCGTCAGCACGCTGGCCTCGGGCCAGGTGCGTCATTACGTGGGCGATAAGGATATCCTGATGCTCAACGCCGTGGTCGATATTTCGGGCCTGAATCGCGTCAGCCGCACGATTCTCGACGAGGCGGCGCGGGCCATGGCGGGCATGGTCTCGTTACCGCCAGCCCCGGCCGACGCCGCGGATCGGCCACTCGTGGCCGCTACGATGTTCGGCGTGACGACACCCTGCGTCGAGCGTGCGCGGCAAGTCCTGGAAGCCGCCGGTTGCGAAGTGCTCGTGTTTCACGCCACAGGCAGCGGTGGGCAAGCCATGGAATCGCTCGTGGCCGACGGCCTGCTCGCCGGCGTGCTCGACATCACGACCACGGAATTGGCCGACGAGCTCGTCGGCGGATTCCTGTCAGCCGGTCCCGATCGCCTGACCGCCGCGGGGCGCGCGGGCGTGCCGCAAGTGGTTTCGGTCGGTGCGACCGACATGGTTAACTTCCATGCGCGCGATACGGTGCCCGAGCGTTTTCGTGATCGGTTGCTCTACCAGCACAACGCCAGCGTCACACTGATGCGCACCACGGCGGAAGAAAATGCCCAAATTGGCGCCGATATCGGGCGCAAAGTGTCGGCGGCGAAGGGACCGGCGCTGGTATTGCTGCCCGAGCGCGGCGTGTCGGCCATCGATCGTACCGGGCAGCCGTTTAACGATCCCGCGGCGCGTCAAGCGCTCTTCGACGCTATCCGGCGCACCGCCGGCGCGACCGAGATCGTGTCGCTCGACTATCACGTCAACGATCCACAATTTGCCGAAGCGGCGGCCGAACATTTATTGGCTCTGATGCAGCTGCCGAAAAGTCGCACACACCGAGAGACCTGACGATGGCGCTATTTTCACGTGACGAAATCTTGCAGCGGCTGCGGGCCAAGGTTGCCGCCGGAAAACCGATCATCGGCGGCGGCGCCGGCACGGGGCTGAGCGCCAAGCTGTCCGAGGCCGGCGGCATCGATCTCTTGGTGATCTACAATTCCGGCCGCTTTCGCATGGCGGGGCGCGGTTCTCTCTCAGGCCTGATGCCCTATGGCGACGCCAACGGCATCGTCATGGAAATGGCCCGCGAGGTGCTGCCGATCGTCCAGCGCACGCCCGTTCTGGCCGGCGTGTGCGGCACGGATCCGTTCCGCGTCATGAAGCTGTTCTTGCGCGAGGTCGATCGGGCAGGCTTCTCCGGCGTGCAGAACTTCCCCACCGTCGGCCTGATCGATGGCACATTCCGCGCGAACTTGGAAGAAACCGGCATGGGCTTCGGGCTCGAGGTCGACATGATCCGCGCGGCGCGCGAATTGAACCTGCTGACCACTCCCTACGCGTTCAATCCAGACGAAGCCGCGGCGCTGGCCAAGGCGGGCGCCGACATCCTGATTCCGCACATGGGGTTGACGACCAAGGGAACGATCGGCGCGCAGACGGCGCTATCGCTCGACGAATCGGTCAAGAGCGTGCAGGCCATGCACGACGCCGCCAAGCGCGTGAATCGCGCCATTCTGGTTTTGTGCCACGGCGGCCCCATTGCCGAGCCGGCCGATGCCCAATACGTGCTGGACCGTACCGAGGGCGTGGTCGGTTTCTACGGCGCCAGTTCGATGGAACGCCTGCCCGTCGAGCCAGCGATTACCAATCGGGTCCGGGAGTTTACCGAGTTAAGGTTTCGCGCCGCGAAGTAACAGGACGCACAATCGTCAGTTGATCAGACAATTGGAAACGGCCCGTGGAACGAGGGCGCGGTGTAAAGTCGCGTCGCCTCTTCCCGGCGCGCGTACAATGGCCTGTCCAACTTTTTCTGGCGAGGGCATGGCCGCCGGGGCGATAGAGAACGGCCAGGCGGTCATAGGGGTACAGTCGGCGGGCAAAGGAGCATCATGGTTTCGACTTTCGAACTGACGCAAGGGACGTGGCAGGAACGGCTCGAATACGTCGTCGCGATGATGCGCGAAATGAGCGGCGCCAAAGACCCGCAGAAAATGGTCGAGGCCTACGCCGCCCGCGTCCGCAAGCTACTGCCGGGCGACCGCTGGATGGCCATCAGCCGTCGCGGGCTGGAACCGCCCAAGTATCGCATCACCCGTTCGAGCATCTGGCCGCGGCACATCAATCCCTGGAAAGAGCAAGAACTACTGCCCGTGTACGATCGCGGCCTTTTGCAGCGACTGCTGTACGAGGGAGAGCCGCGGATCATTAGCCGCCCGATCGTCGACCCCGACGATCCCGCGGCCGAACACCTGGCCGACATGCAGTCGCTCTTGGTGATTCCGCATTTCGAAGGCGGACGCGTCTTGAACATGGTCATTACGGGCAGCCGCGACCCGGACGCCTTTGACCATGAGCGCCTGCCCGAAATGCTGTGGCTGAGCAACTTGTTTGGCCGGGCGACGCACAACCTGGTGCTATCGGACCAGGTACAAGCGGCGTACGCGGCGGTGGATCATGAGCTGCAGATCGTGGCCGACATTCAGCGTTCGCTACTGCCCAAGGCAATGCCGCGCGTTCCGACTTTGGATTTTGCCGTCAACTATCAAACGTCGCGGCGTGCCGGCGGAGACTACTACGATTTTTTCGAGGTGCCGGGGGGCAAGCTGGGAATTTTTCTGGCCGATGCCAGCGGACATGGCACACCGGCCACGGTGATGATGGCCATCACGCATAGCATCGCGCATTCGTTTCCCGGAGCGCCACAACCTCCCGGCGCGATGCTGGCATTCCTCAATGCACAGCTAACGTCCCGCTATACGGTCGAGAACGATTCCTTCGTCACGGCGTTTTACGGCATCTACGATCCGGCGACGCGCGTGTTGAACTTTGCGCTAGCGGGCCACAATCCGCCGCGCTGGCGACGCAGCGACGGCACCATCCAGCCGCTCGGCGAAGAGGCGGGACTACCGCTGGGCGTTAGAGCGGGCGAGGAATATCCGGAATGCTCGCAGAATCTGGCGCCTGGGGATACGGTGCTGTTTTACACCGATGGCGTGACGGAAGCCTCGAGCGACGGTCAGATTCAGTTCGGCGTCGAAGGGCTGGACAAGGTCCTCTATCGCCCGCTGAAGACTTCGGCCGAGATCTTGGTGGCGCTGAAAGACGCGCTCGAAGAATTCACGGGCGGCCAGGCCCCCGAGGACGATCGCACGGTGCTCGCCATCCGCGTGAAGGATTAAGGCGGCGGTACGGCACCGCGTGTGCCATGCTTTTTCGCCGCCAGGCGAATAAGCATGCCGTTTCGTCATTCCATCGCGTCACGATCCCTCGGCCAGCACCTGGTGCAGGCGAAAGTGAAACTTGCCGAGCTTCCCGCCATAGTTACCGGCACTGATCGCTACGACTCCTGGCCCCGCCGCGGCGCGAATACCGGCAGCCATCGCCCGCGCGATGGCCGGTTCGTCAACGCCGTCGATCACCAGTTCATAGGCGCAGTTCGCCTCGGCGTGTAGTTGGGTCGGCACGCGGCCGCGCAACGTCGGGCAAAAGGCGTCGGCCGTCGAGGCGTGCAGCTTCTTATAGCGCGAGCCCACCTTGCTGCCGCTGCGTGCGATGCCGCCGGGAAAGGGCGTGATGACGCCGGGCAAGGGAGCCAGCGCCTCGACCGCGCGCCGCGAGGCGGCGAGCGCCGTCGGCAGATCGATGCCTTGAACAATCAGGTTGCCGCCAGCGACGCCCTTTTCAACGCCGAGCGATTCTTCGACCAGAAACTCGCCATCCATCACCGGGATGCGCCAATAACGGCGCGAGAGCAATAGCTTGCTCTTCTGAAAACCGTCGCCAAAAAAGCGAATGTGCTTGCCGAGCGGAATGCGTTCTACAGCCTCGGGCAGCCCGTCGTAGACGGCCGTCGTCGGGCAAGTCATCAGGCACTGCCCAGTGCGCGTCGGAACGGCTTTTTGCAGCGCCTCGGTGGAAAAACCGAAGACCAGAACATGCGCGCCCGGCCGGCCATCGGGAGTCTGCTCGGCGGGCAACCACTCTTCGACCCCGGCTTCGGCATCGCAGGCAATCACGGAGCTGGCGTAGCCGGTGAATTCATTGACGGCGGCACGCAGCCAATGCTCGTCGTGCGCGGTGACGAGCAAGCGCGCGTAGCGCATGCGAAAGGCTTCGGCGAAGGTATCTTCGATCTCGGTACCGTCAATCAGCAAATCCGAACTCCCACATATCTTCTGCGACAGAGATGCAGGTTATCGCCTGATGGCCGCAGGGGGTAGGCCGCAAGGCCGTGGAAGAAGCGGCGAATCGCTAGAAGTTCGGGCTGTTGGCGGCCCCCAGGCCCGTTACGGTCGTCGCGCCTTCGGTGGCTTCGGCCGGGGCCAGGCTGAGGATGATCAGCACGAAGTCGCGAAACGTCTTCATGTTCTCGGGCGTGATCCATACGTAGCAATCGCAACCGCACCCCCGATAATGCCCGACCCGGCAGGCGCACTTGGGCACATCGCGTTTGCAGCCGTGCATGATCCATGGCATGGCGTACGGGTTGGGCGACTCTTCGTCCCCTTCCTGGACCAGCTTGACGAGCGCTTCGATCTTGTCCTGTGCCTGTTCGATCAAGCCGACATTACGTCCGGGGCGGTAATAGGCGCCGATCGGCTCGACCGACTCGTCCGCGGCTTCGCTTGTCAAGCGAACGACTTCTTCCTTCAAGAATTCCAGCTTCGAAGGAGGGCCGGCGATGCCATGACTGAACGATTCTGGCTCGTATTTCTGCGGCGTTTCCGAGAGCTCATCGATTTGCACGTATAATTCGTGCAAGTCGGCTTCGATCCGCTCGAGGCGCGCCTGCCTTTGCGGGTTCGCGTTTTGCTTCATCGTCGCGAGCATTTCCGAAGCCACCTCGCGCGTTAGCGCGATATGGTAACTCGAGCACAATTCGCAGATCTGGTCGTACGCCTCGTGTTTGATCGAGCCATCGGGATCGAACGGATTGAGCGCTTTGCGATAGGCCAACTGCAACAGCGACAGATCGTCGGGATCGATCACTGGGTCGACGTTCCATTGATGCAGGATATTCGTCTGCGCGCCGACATTCGGCGCGACGTAGCCGGGGCCGCCCAGGTTGGCCCCGATGAAACCCTGCCCCTGATCCGCGATCTGCACCAACCCGCCGTTTACGCGGACATGCCAGGCGAGCGAATCAGGAGAGCACGAGAACATGGCTAGGTTATCGAGCACCTGCTGATATTGCAGGTCCGAGAGCGTTCCCGCCTGACTGACGGTGCGCGATCCCAACCGCGCGGCCGTACACCCGCAGAGAGAGATCAGCGCAAGCGCGCAGCCCAAGCGCAGAGACGAAGTAAACCAGGCGCAATTGTTCGGGCGGCGTGCTGGCACGTTCGCGGCGCGCATTGGGTTTGGGCAAGCTGATAAAACGTTGTCGATAACATCGGCAATCCGGCTGGGCTAATTCAGGTAAACGTGTGGTTCGAAATTCAGATCCGTTGAAGCGGCGCGACTTGGGTGCCGCGGGGTAGCTTGTCGACTAGTGCTGCATTGTGTTCTGCACTGGTGGACAAGCCACCAGTGGCACTCTGCCTGGGAACGGCCACACTCGAGAGAAGGGGGGCGACAGCAGTGCTAGCGCAGCACGCGCAAGCTTTCCACCGGAAGAATCGCGTTCAGGCTCCCGGAGCGAAAGCCTTCCAGATCGAGCGTGACGTACTGGAAGCCGAAACGCTTCAATTGCTCGACCAGTTGCCCGCGCACCTCGGGCTGGGCCAATCGCGGCAGGGCCTCGAGTGGTACTTCGAGCCGTGCCAGATTGCCTTTGTGGTAACGGACCCGGATTTCGCGCAGGCCCAGCGCGTGGAGCACGCGTTCGGCCTGATCGATCATATGCACGCGCTCGGGCGTGACCTCTTCGCCATAGGCGATGCGGCTGCTCAGGCAGGGGCTGGCCGGCTTGTCCCAAACGGGCAAGCTCCAAGCGGCCGCCAATTGGCGAACCTCGTCTTTCGACAGATCGCATTCCAAGAGGGGGCTGTGCACCTGGTGCTCAGCCGCGGCAATCATTCCCGGCCGATGATCGCCTCGATCGTCGAGGTTCGCGCCGTTGAGCACCACCGCGACACCAAACCGTTCTGTCACGCCGGACAGTTGTGTGTACAGCTCGGTCTTGCAGTGGTAGCAACGATCGGGCGCGTTAGCCAGATAAGCCGGATCGTTGAACTCCTCGGTCGTCATGACCTCGTGGCGAATGCCGATCAACTGGGCAAGCGAGCGGGCTTCGTCGAGCTCACCCGACGCGAGACTGGCGCTGGTGCCCGTTACGGCAATGGCCCGGTCGCCGAGCGCCAACTGAGCGGCCTTGGCGACGACCGTGCTGTCGACTCCGCCGGAGAAAGCGACGGCACACGAACCATAGCCGCGGATCAACGCGAGCAACCGATCTCGCTTGGCGAGCAGCTCGGGCGCCAGTTCCGTCGGTCGTGAAGCCATGGTCTCAATCGCGCGGCCCTTAAGCACGCGCCGTCCGGAAAACTCCGACGGGAGCCATCTTGGGCGACCGCCTGAAAGGTATTCGGCCGGCGAGAAATGCGCGGGCGCGCACGCCTGCGAAAAAAATCTCCACCGCAATGCCGTGGCGACGCGGTTTTCGAGAGCCCGCATTCCAACATGGGGGTGGCCTCGATCCCGGGTTGTGTGATCCGAGCGTTGGTTCCGGACTTTTCGTCCGGACGCCGGCTATACACGCGGCCGAGATCTTAACGAATTGGCACCCAGCGGACTTTCTTATCGGCTCCCCAAAATAGGACGTCTCAGCACGAACATGGCAGAGAAACACCGAGGCCGACAAACCCGCCGAAAATCGGCGAAATCCGCCAAACCAAGGCTGTCCGAATCCTACTCACGCACTGCGCCCGATGCAAGGTTGCCTTTGGCCGAAGCCCGCGTCAAATGCACGGGAACCGCCTGTTTCAGAGTGTCGTACACGGCCGCTAACGCCTGGGCTGTCGCCGCAGTAGAATGTCCGGCACGCAAAGTATTACCGCGCGCTTGCCCGGCGATACCGGTGCGGTAGCGCCTCAGAATCAAGAAGCTTGCATATGCCGCTCGATCTTGTCGACACGCTCAGCCAGTTGGTCGCGATACCCAGCGTCAACCCGATGGGACGTCCGGTCTCGGGACCGGAGTACTTTGAGTACCGCATGACAGATTGGCTGCAAGCCTTTTTCCAGCGGCTGGGTCTGCCGTGGATGCGTCAGACGGTCGAGCCGAAGCGCGATAACATCGTGGCGCGTTTCGACGGTTCGCCTGCCCCCGACGCTGGCGGCAAGATCGTGCTGCTCGAGGCACATCAGGACACGGTGCCCGTCGACGGCATGACGATCGATCCCTGGACACCCGCGGTGCGCGACGGGCGCATCTATGGGCGGGGTTCGTGCGATATCAAAGGCGGGATGGCGGCCATGCTGGGCGCCCTGGCGCGACTTGTCGAAGAGAAGCCCGGTGTCCGGCCGACGGTGATCATGGCGTGCACCGTGAACGAAGAGCACGGCTACAGCGGGGCCCAGGCACTCACGCGTTTGTGGACCGCGGCGGGTGGTGACTCGATCATTCCGCGCACGCCGGACATGGCCGTGGTGGCCGAGCCGACGAATCTCGACGTCGTCGTCGCGCACAAGGGTGCGGTGCGTTGGCGCTGCCACACACATGGCCGCGCGGCGCATAGTTCGCAGCCGCAATTGGGTGATAACGCGATCTACAAGATGGCCCGGGTGTTGTCGGTGTTGGAAAGCTATGCGCGCGACGTGCCGGCGTCGCTCTCGGCCCACCCGCTTTGCGGCCGCCCCAGCCTGAGCGTGGGTGTAATCAGCGGCGGCCTGAGCGTGAACACCGTTCCGGCCCGGGCGACGATCGAAATCGATCGGCGCATCATTCCCGGTGAAGATGGCGAGACAGCCTATCGGCAGGTTGTCGACTACGTGAACCACCGCACGGAATTGGGCGCGGCGGTCGAACACGAGCGCCCCTACCTGGAAGGACGCTCGTTGGCCGATGGTCCGAACCAGGCGCTGGCCGAACAACTGGTCGAGGCAGCCCGCTGCGTGTACAGCCGAGCCACCGAAATCGGCGTCCCCTTCGGCACCGATGCCGCCACGATCGCCGGCGCGGGCGTGCCCAGCGTGGTGTTCGGCCCGGGCTCGATCGCCCAGGCCCATACGGCCGACGAATGGCTGTCACTCGACGAACTTTCGGCGGCGAGCGAAGCGCTGTATCGGTTTCTGAGCAGCGTGTCGTAGGCCCCGCGCAGTGAGTTGTTCGCGCGGGTAGGTCTGGTGCCATGCTTTTTCCGCCATCGGCGGAATAAGCATGCTGCTTTAAGCTCCAATGCGCCGCGTGAAATCGGCATGCTTATTCGGCTGCGCCGAAAAAGCATGGCACCCCGAGACCAAGGCGCGCGATAGGCCGTAACGAAAACCGCGCGAACTTAGGTCACTCCGCCTCGATTAGAACTGATCGAGAATAAAGTGATTACCCCAATGATACTTGCGGGTCATGGGGAATTCGTTGTGCCAGCGCTTGTTGTAGACCGGCACCCGCATTTCCGGCGGATAGCGGTAGTACAAGCTCTCCGAGCTGCGGTAATAGTCCGCGCTCCAGAAGTTC
>DASZWQ010000101.1 GCA_035546535.1 Pirellulales bacterium
AGCTCAAGCAAGTGGAAAAGGCACGCCTGACGCAAGAGCTAGCGAACGCGCAACTGAAGCTCGACGCCGCCAAGAAACAGGCCGAAGCCACCTTGGCCCGGGGCAATGCGGAAGCGGCGGTGATTCAATTGGAAAACGAGGCCGAGGTGGCAGGCATCCGCACGGCGGTGGCCGGGTTCGGCAATGTTCAGAACCTGGCGCAATACCAGATTTTGCTGAAGCTGGCGCCGGCGCTGAAGGAGATCTTCGTTTCCGACGAGAGCGACTTCGGCAAGCTGTTTGCCAGCTATCTCTCGCAAACCGTTTCCAGCGGCGATCGACCGGCCGTGACCGTTCCCGCATCTTCGACGGCGAACGCGCCCGTGACCACCGATGCGCCGGTGCCGGCAACTGCGGAACGGAACGGACCGTGATGGGTGTTCGACCAAACGGCGCTTTGCGCGCCAGGAACATGATCCAATGACCCAGGCTTTTGAAACTTTTCGTACGCAGGCCGGCCTTCGCTACTGGCGACGGCGTCTGATCATCTGGGGCGTTCTCGCCCTGGGCATTCTGATCGCGCTGTTGATGACCTGGAACGAGTTCTTCGTCTATGTTCCGCCGGGGCAACACCTGGTGATCATTTCGAAGGAAGGCGCGGCGCTTCCCGCCGGGCAGGTCTTGGCCGAGCACGGGCAAAAAGGGATTCTCCGCGAAGTGAAGGGAGAAGGCTGGCACTTCGTCATGCCGGTCGTGTTCGCCACGCAGCTCGAAAAAAACACGATCGTCCCGCCGGGCAAGGTCGGGGTCGTCACGGCCCGCGGCGGGAAACCGCTTCCCGCGGGGCGAGTGCTAGCCGAACCCGGCGAACAGGGCATTCAACGCCAGGTGCTGCTGCCGGGCACGTACCGCCTGAATCTGCACGGCTACGATTTGCAGCTTGTCGATGCCACCGATATTCCGGCGGGATTCGTCGGCGTGCTGCGGCGGTTGCTGGGCGCCGAAGGCAAGGGACGCTTTGCCGAAGGCCCTGATGAAAAGGGAATTCTGCGCGAGGTATTGCAGCCGGGGCTGTATTACATCAATCCCAAAGAATACGAAGTGCTGAAGACGGAAGTCGGCATCTTTCAGACCTCGTTTCGTTACGATAAAGACCCTCGACAAAGCACGGCGGTCACGTTCATTTCCAAAGGTGGCTTGCCGATCAGCATGGATTGCACGATCGAATGGGAAATCTTGCCGCAAGATATGCCGGAGCTTGTCGCCGAATATGGTTCGCGGTTCAACGTCGAGCGAAACGTCATCGACGTGCAGGCCCACGCCATCGGCCGCGACAAGGGCATCAGTTACGGCGTGCAGGATTTTCTCGAGGGAACGCAGCGCGAGAAATTCCAGGATGAATTCGCGGTGGAGCTGACGCGCGTGGGGGCAGAAAAGAACGTCACCGTCCATTCGGCCTTCATCCGCAATATCGTGATTCCCGAGACCTACCTGAAGCCGATTCGCGACAAGCAGATCGCGGCCGAGACGCAGGTCACGAATAAGGCCAAAGAGGCCACTGCCCAAAGCGAGGCGGACGTCGAACGCGAGCAACAGATGATCCAGCAGAAAGTCGCGGAAGTCGACGCGCAGACGAAACTGATCGTGGCCGGCATCGACCGCGAAGTGGAGAACATCGTGACGCGCACCGAGGCGGAAGTCGAGAAATTGAAAGCGGAATATGGCGCCCAGATCGCGGCGCTCGAGGCCCAGCGCACCCAGACGCTGGGCGAAGCCGAGGCGGGTGTGACCAAGATGCGGGAGACGGCCAAAAGCAGCTTGTTCCAACTGAAAATGGAAGCTTTTCATAATGACGGCGCGGCGTTTCTGCGGTATTCGCTCGCCGACCAGTTGAACCCCGAGATGTCCTTGCGATTGTTCCAAAGCGGTCCCGGGACGCTGTGGACGAACCTGGATGGCAAGAATGCCAATCTCTTCTTGCCGCTGGGGGCGGGAGCGGAAACGAAGCAAGAGAGCAAGCCGCAACCGGCCCGCGCCGGAGCCGAAGTGAAACCGGCCTCGACCAATGCCGGCACGAAGAAATAAGGGCACGACCCAGTCTGGCAATCGAATTTCCAAGGGACGAGGCGAAGATGATCGGACGAAAAGTGTGGCGCTCTTTGCAGGGCTTTGCGAATAAGGCCGCCAATTTCCTCTGGACGGCGGATCCCATTGCCCAGATGCAATACGAGTACGATCTTGCCGTCGTCCAGCTCAAGGAGGGGCGCGAGGGCTTAGAGCAGTACCGGGCGCTGGTCGAGCGCGTGTGGCGGCAGATCGCGAACGAGCGAACCCATATCCGCGATCTGGAAAGCAAAGTTCGTGCCTACCTGGCGGCCAACGACCGGGAAACCGCCGGCCGCTTTGCTCTCGAACTGCGCAAGGCTCAGGAAGAGCTGGCGGAGAACGAAGAGCAGGTACAACTGCACGAAGCGGCTTACGAGAACAATCTGGCCAAGATCAAGCAGGCCGGCGCGAAGCTGAGCCAGGTTCGCGAACAAATCGCGAAATACGACGCCGAATTGAAAATGACCAAGGCCGAAGCCGAAATGGCCAAGCTGACCACGAGTTTCAACATCGACGCGACGACCGATTTCGGCCAGATCGAGCAGTTCGTACACGACAAAATCAGCTTGAACAAGGCCAAGGTGCGCGTCGCCGGCGATCTGTCCGGCGAAGGGGCCGACGATCGCGAGCGGCAGCGCGCCATGGAACGGGCGCTTGCCGATCAGGCTTTGCGCGACTTCGAAGCAGGCGCGCGGATCGGCGCCGCCCCCGCGGCCCGACCGACGGAGCCGCCCAAGCAGCTCGCTCCGCCAGCAGCCGGGCCATCGAACGAATGACGTGGCGCATCGTTCGCATTTTCCATGGCGAAGCTCTCCGCCGCCGGCGTGACCGAGGCTGCAAGGCGTGAACTGCCAGAAGTTCCGGAAAGGCCATGCGGCGAGCGGCACATCAAAACAAAAGGGCGGCGCCAGGTTGTTACCGTCCGAAATGCGCGCCCGGTCGAATTTGATCGCAGGTGAGCGCTCACCAACCCCCTTGGCGTTTTGCAGACCAGGCCGATCGCATCCGGCTCGCGGAGCAACGACGGCCTAGTCGCGCATGCCACGTCACATTTTGGTGCCGCGGTAGTCACAATTGGCTGCGCCACGTGCGCGATCCTGGGCCGGCACTCGATTTGCAGCCCACGAACCCTCGCACGGAACGCCAGGCAGAACCGATGAAACTTCTGCGAATGTTCAGACTTCAGATGCGCGGGAAAATGGCGCGACGTCTGGATACGCCACCTCCGAGATCACTCTGAGATCACTTTGGTCGGTTCCGATTCCTGGCGTCAATTGGCCTGACGGTGGCAGCGAGAAATCGTGTGTGGGTAACGATTCGGGGCATTCCAGCGCGTAAAGGTTTCCGTTTTCCTGACCTTGTCAAACGCTGCTCTGGTGCGCTATGTATCGATCCAGACAGTCGGTGTTGATGGCAACCGTCGCTCTATTGCTCGTAGCGGCCGGGCTTTTGTATTGGCGGACACGAGCCGTCGCGGCGCCGGTCGAACCGACGGCGCGAGTCGCGTTCACGGCCGACGGCAAACTCAAACGGCCGGAAGGCTATCGCACGTGGGTCTACGTTGGCACGCCGCTAACCCCCAACGACCTCAACGGCGGCGAAGCTGCCTTTCCCGAGTTTCATGCGGTCTACATCGATCCCGAAAGCTTTGACCACTTCGAAAAGACCGGGCAGTTTCGCGATGGGACCGTCATCATCAAGGAGCTTGTCCTCGTCGGCGCCAAGGAGGCGGCCAGTGGCAAAGGGTACTTCATGGGCGACTTTACCGGATTGGAAACAGCGATTAAGGACTCCAAGCGATTCACAGACGAACCAGGGAAATGGGGCTACTTCACCTTCGGCCATAAGTATCCGCTCAAAAAGGAAGCCGCCCTGCAAGACACAGCCTCGTGCAATACCTGCCACCAGACCAGCGCCAAGATGGATCATATATTCACTCAGTACTATCCCGTTTTGCGCGCCGCGGCCCCGCACACGAAATGAGATGAACGGATCCTTGCGCTGCTTCGACAAGGTCGGAAAGGCATTTCATGGACACCAAGCTCTTCGGGCGATTCGCTGCTGCTTGCCTTGCGGTAGCGACGATACCCATCGCGATCATCGTGTGTTCTCCGAAGAACGCATCCCACGCGGCGGATCGTTCTGCCCAAGCCACCGACACGTTTTCGCCGTACGTCGGCAAAGACGGCAGCATTGCGCGGCCGACCGACTATCGCGAAACGTTTCGCCATCTGGGAACGTGGGCTGTCGCCAAGGAGGCGAACGCACCAGTTCACGAAATGCACAACGTTTACGCGCAACTGGATGCTATCAAGTCGTTCGAACAAAATGGGAAGTTTCCTGACGGCGCCGTTCTGGTGAAGGAAATCACGAACGTCAGGGCGGACAAGCTCACAACGGGGCAGTCGACCTGGTCCACCGACGACAAGGTCTGGTTCGTGATGATCAAAGATTCCAAAGGGCGGTTCCCCGACAACCCTCTGTGGGGCAAGGGGTGGGGTTGGGCTTTGTTCAAAGCGAATGAGCCAGCGCATAACGTGGCGACTGACTTCAAGACGGATTGTTTGACCTGCCATATTCCCGCCAAGGAAGACGACTGGATCTACACCCGTGGTTATTCGATTCTGAAAAAACAGGATACGACCCGTTGAGAGTGAAATGCCTGTTGGCCGAACGCCCGCCGATCTGTCAGCGGCCGCCGCCGCCTGCCAACAGGTGATCGGAGGTGAGGCATGAAAGCCATTTGTCTACGCGCCCGCGGTGGTCCCGAAAAGTTCGCCTACGAGGAGTCGCCGCAGCCCCGTCCCGGGGAGGGCGAGGTGCTTGTGCGCGTCCATGCCGCTGGCGTCATGCACACGGAACTCGGCTGGGATCAGACTTGGACCACGTCAGCGGGAGGGCCTCGCCCGTGGCCGGTCATTCCCGGTCACGAATTCTCCGGCGAGATCACGGCCCTGGGGGCCGGCGTGAAAAATGTCGGCGTGGGAGATCTGGTTTACGGACTCAATGACTGGCACAGTAACGGCGCCTACGCCGAGTATTGTGCGGCGCCCGTCGCCGATCTCGCCCGCAAGCCGGCGAGCGTCGATCACGTTCACGCAGCCGCCGCACCGATTTCCGCTCTGACGGCATGGCAGGGGTTGATTGAGCGCGCCGGTCTCACTGCAGGCCAGCACGTGCTGATCCACGGCGCGGCCGGGGGCGTCGGCATCTTTGCGGTGCAACTCGCCCGCTGGCGTGATGCGCACGTGACCGGCACGGCTTCGGCAGCCAACCTCGACTTCGTGCGTGGCCTCGGCGCCGACGAGGTGATCGACTATCGCGCTCAGCGGTTCGAGGACATCGTCGGGGACGTGGACGTAGTCTTCGACGCGGCGGGCGGCGAGATGTTGGACAGGTCCTGGGGCGTACTCAAGCCGGGCGGCAGGCTGGTGACGGTCGCCGATTCGGCGACGCCCAACGAGCGCAACCGTGCCGCATACTTCATCGTCGAGCCGAACCGGACGCAACTGGCCGAAATCGGACGACTGATCGAGACCGGCGCGCTCCGCCCGGTCGTTGGCGCCGTGTTCCCGATCGCCGAGGCGCGGCAGGCATATCAGCACAAACCTCAGCACGGCAAGGTCGTGCTGAGCGTGGTCGACGGTACAGGTGCGACGTAGTCGGGCGTAAGGCGCAAAACCAGATCCCCGAACCTGCGAAGGAAGAAAAGTTAGCCATGTGGCGTCGCCTCCGTCCGACGGAACTTGCGGCCGTTTTTCTGCGGTTCGCCCTGGCGGCCGGGTTCCTCTCCGCGGTGGCCGACCGCTTCGGCCTGTGGGGACCTGCCGACACACCGGGAGTGAGCTGGGGCGGGTTCGCTTCGTTTCTTGCTTACACCGGCACGCTCCTCTGGTTTCTGCCAGCCGGTTTGGTGCCGGTCGCCGGGTGGGTGTCGACGGTACTCGAGGTCGTGCTGGCCCTCGGCCTGTTGGCAGGTTTCCGTCTGCGGGCGGTCGCGCTCGCTACCGGGATCCTCTTACTGGTGTTCGCGGTGACGATGACGGCTGCCCTCGGATTCGAGCCGCCGCTCTCGTATTCGGTGTGGTCGGCGGCGGCCGCGGCGTTCCTGCTCGCCTCGCTCCGGCCGGCAGGGGGCGATGTCGGCACAAGGTCTTCTTCGTATTCCAGTGGCTCGACCGAGACCTTGTCGTCAGCCACTTTTACGCTGCTTTGATCATGGCGGCGCCATGGTCCCAAAACGTTTGTCATCGAAACCCCACGCGAGTACAGGGAGCACCTCGAACGCCTCATTTTTGACATCGTGAGGATTAACAATGTCTCACACTATCCACGATATCGGCGTCGCTAAACAAATTGCCGCCTATAGTGACTCGATCGAGGTTCGAGGCAATGTGCGGTGGTTGTTCTCATCAGGTACTCCCGGGCTCGCCACCGGCGGCGACCTTCCCTCCGACATCACAGGCCAGGCGGAGATTGCGTGGAAACACATGATCGACCTGTTGGCGAAAGCCGACATGGGGTTGGCTGACCTCGTCACCGTGACCCAATACCTGACGCGCGCCGAAGACATCCCGGACTATGGGAAGGTCCGCGCGCGATTCCTCGGCGAGCATCGTCCGGCCTCCATGCTGCTCGTCATTCCGCAACTGTTTAAACCGGAGTTTCTGGTCGAGCTGGAAATCGTCGCAGCGAAGTAGAGGATCGGAGAGTGCGTTTCCGTACTTCGTTCGTTTGGCGGCTCTTCGTGGACATCCTCGACAATCAGCAGCTCACAAATTGGCTACAAACGATCCTCGAGTCGGCGTCCTGCGTTTTTCAACTCCTTGGACCGAACGCTCCAATAAAGGTTTCAACCGGTCGCGGCGGCACCCGAGTTCTTGCGCCGCGACCCTAAACCGGTAACGCGGAGGTCGGGTGCAATTGTCGACGATGTGACTGCCGAAAAAGAAATCGTGCTCTCGGCGTCCGGGGCCGCGGTCAGTTGAGCGCCAGGTCGTCGTCCGACGGATCGAGCAAGTCGGAATCTTGCCCGTGCGCCGCAAACACCGAAGCGCGGGCGGTCGAGCTGCTGCCGGGCTGGCTCGCGCTTATTGTCGCGGCGCCACTGCTCACTCCGGTCGCAGCACGAGACTGTGCGGCCACCGACGCCTGGGTGACGGAACCAACCGACCAATCGGCCGTGTCATTGAGCGGAGCGACCAGAGAGTCCGACAAGCCCGAGGCAAAGACCGAATCGGTCGCCGCGGCGGCTAGCGAGCTGCCGGATGAAGTGGTCGATGATGCAACCGCGGCCGTTGACGCGGCAGCAGGCGCCACGACGGCTTGATGAGACGTGACTTGCTGAGACGCAACCGCCTGAGTCGTTACTGGTCCGGGGCCATGGGAGTTGTAGTAGTTGACCTCGGCAACGATGTCTCCCAAGTTGAAGAAACCGTCGCCATTGATGTCGAGGCTGATCCCGGAAGACGCGAGCGATGCATTCTGTAAACTCCCCGGGCCACCCTGGTTGTATTGGTTAACCAGGGAAACGACGTCACTGAGGTTGAAATATCCGTCGCCATTGATGTCGTAGGTGCTCGTGGCGCTCGGCGATTGCGACGCGGTCGAAATATTCAAGCTGACCGCGCTGCTTTGGCCAGTGACGCGCACCAGGTACTGCGTATTGGCGGAAAGAGTGCTGTTGAGCTGCACCTGCCCCGCGGTGGTCACCGTACCGGTGCCAAGCAGGTTCATATTGGCGTCGTATAGACTGAGTTCGAGCGGCGAAGTCGCCCCGCCGGCGGCCGCGGTCACGTTGACCGAATGACTCTGCGAGGCGGTGAAGCTGTACCACTGCTGCCCCTGAACGTTTTGGCCGGTCGCCATGATCGTGCCAGCCAGCGTTCCTAAATTCGTCGTCGCCGGCGTGGCGGCCTGAATCGGCGGATCAAAATTGCCGACGATCGGTAGCGCGGTCTGCGCGCCAAATTGCGCGAAAATGTCCGAACCCAGTGGCGCGGGACTGAAAGGATGATCCAGGCCCGTGGGATTGGCGGCCGTCGGATTGTTCGAGATCAACCAGTACCACTCGCCATTCTGCACGCTCGAACCGCTCGTTCGCGGCTGGTACAGTCCCAGGTCGGTGCGGCCATCCTGATTCATATCGGCAGCGACAGGCACACCGCCGACGCCCGCGAAACCAAAGTTGATCGTCGCATCGATCGTTCCGCTCCAGGCAGGTTTGCCGCCCGAGAGATGGCCGAAATTGATTTGGAACCGTCCGTTGAGATACGTCGCCAGGTCAGCAATACCATCACCGTTGAAGTCACCTACCACGGGCGCCCCGCGCAATTGGCTCTGCACGACCGTGGCGCTTCCGTCGATCACGTGATGATTCGAAGTATCGAGATACCACGTGGTGCCGTTGAACAAGCCGATTTGATCGCCGTCGGCCGGTACTCCGTCGAAGTTTGCCGCAACAGGTTCGCCGTTGATCTGAAAACCGGCGGGCTGAATCGTGGCGAAATCCCCCTGGCTCGGGTCGATCACGCCGTCGGAATTCGTATCGATCAGCCAACGGAAGGCACCGAGAATCGGGTCGTATCCGTAGGCGGCCAGTTCATCGAAACCGACTTTCGATTGACCGGCGATGGGTCCTTTGACGCCGATCAATCGCTGCGGCAAGAAATCGCCGGCGAACACCGCGTCGTGTATGCCCATGGGCGAGATTGTTCCCTGCAGCGCCGGCGCCACGCCCAAGGTGAACGTCAGGTCGCGATTCGTGGCGTCGGTGTTCGTCGGGTCCCAGGTGTTGTTGCCGTTGGCATCGACATAGACGCTGCCGGCGGCGTAGGTGCCGATTTCCGGTCGGCTATCGACGGTGAATCGCGCCACGAAATTGCCGCCGGGCTGACCGTCGCCCGACGGGAAGATCGGTGCGCCGTTGGGCTCGATAGCATTACTCTCGCCGTCGAGCTTGTTGCCCGCCGGATCGACAAGGCCTGAGTCCTTGATCGTCAGCGTGAAGCGATCGTCGGGCAGCGGTTGAGCAAAGACCAGCTTCACTGTCGCGGTGGCCGGCTGTCCGTTCACGATCGGATCGGTCGTGACGATGATCTGGCTGATCGAGATCACACCGTTAGCGTCCCCGACCAGTTGAAATTGGCCAGGTGTTTCCGCAATGTCGGCCAGGATGGCCGGATCGTTGGGGAAATCGGCCGGATCCCGGTTGGGATTATCGACGATGTGGATCGTCAACGCATCGACAAGCGGTGTCGGGCCATTCGGAGCATTGGCCGGCTTCAGGCCGAAGATGTTGTAGTTGGATGCCACGTCACCGGTCGTGATGATCTGAATGGGCGGCGTCGTTGGCGAACTCGGAGGAGGCGCGATCTGCGGCCCTTGCGTGTCGAGGAAGATATTGAGCTGCAGATTAGTGTTCTCGGAGTTGCTGCCGTCGTTGATGTTGCCCGCCAGATCCTCGGCCGTGATGAACAGGTGGCGCAGGCCATCGTACTGACTGAAGAACTTCGGATCGTTGAGATTCACCGTCGAGGTGATCGTCCACTGTCCGTTTGGATCGGCGTTGGTTCCGTCGATGGGCACGGCGGTCGTCTGGCCGATCAGCACCGGACTGCCGGTGCTATCGAGCACGAAGAGCTTGATGATCGCGTTGGCCTCGGCGGTGCCATAAAACGTCGGCGCCGTTACGTTCGTGATCCGATCGGCCGTGGTGAACGAATCGGTCGTTCCCAGCGCGCCTGAGTCACTTGTCGGAGCCAGCCCGGTGCTTGTTCCCGTAGGCGAGACGATGCCGAAGCGCGCCGGGGGAATCACGGTGTCGACCGTGATATTCAGCGTGGCGCTATTCGCCCCGAAGCCGGTTTCGGAAGGAGTCTTAGGCGCCGAGACCTGCGGATCGATCATCTGCACCTCGGCCGTCAGGCCGTGCAACCCGTCAGCCAGTGTCACCGCAGGGGCCAAGGTCGAGAGATCGATTTGATACAGCCCGGGCAGGACTTGTCCGGGGTTGGCGGGATCGGGCGCGGGGATGGCAAAGCCGATCAGGTTTGGCGTTGCGCCCGGTGTCGTCGTGTCGAACAAGGCGACGCGATAGCCGGCCGTGGTGCCGTCGGAATAGGGAATCGGAATCTTGCCAATCGGCGGCGAGCCGGGAGTCGGCGCGCCGTTGATGACATTGCCCGGCAAATCGTTGGTAAAGATCCCGTCGTCCAGCCTGATATAGATAAGCGGTTGATTGTTGTTCGTCACATTGTCGAATTGCGAACGTCCGGTGTCGTCCTGCGGCGCATTGGTCGGCAGGTCGCCGGTTCCGTTATTGCGCGAGAGTTCCACGTTGAACGGAGTCGGCGCCGGCGTGTTGATGATCGTGGCGTTGTAGGCGTTGACGACGACCGAGCTTGCGCCTTCGCCCGTGGCTCCGAATACGTGCAGGTAGTACGTCTGCCCGGCCACGACGGGGATCCGCACCCGCGCGTTGCCCGTGGCGGGCAGGCCCGATCCGAATTCCGTCGTTACGGCCGCGTCGCCGAGGATGTTGCCATTCCCGTCGACGACCTGGGCCTCCAACTGCCCTCCGCCCGGCAACAGCGCGGTCGAAAAATTCTTGAAATAGACCTGAAAGTCGAGCGTGCCGGTCTGTTGGGCTACGACGCGATAGTAGTCCTGATCCGCGGGGGCCGGCGGATTCGAGCTCGAATTGGGAAAGATCGACGCATTCTGAATCTGCAATGTCGATCCGGATCCCAGGAAGGCAGCGTTGGCGATCGACTCATTCGGCTCGTACAGATCCGGCCCCATGTCCAGCAACTGCGGCTGGCCGTCGGCGCCGGTGGCGACGTTGGGGGAGACGATTTCGACGTTCTTGTACGAGATATCCGGCATGGCGACAGCGTTTTGATAAACGCGCACCACGCCCGTGTCCAAGATGCGTCCTTTGTTGACGACGACGAAGTCGGCGGCCAACGCCGCATTGACCACTAAGGTGTCGCTGGCGTTCGGATCCCCGCCGTCGATGCTCAAGGGCAACCCGCCGCCTGCGAGGGAGGGGTTGACGACGAATGTATCGTCCCCTGACAGGCCTGCCAGGGCGAGCGAGCTGACGGTCGAGGCAATCGTGACCGGTTCCAGATTCGTCCCGTTGGTCGTAATGGCGACGGTGCTCGTCACGCCTTCGGTAACGACGAAGTTGTCGCTGTCCGTAGTGCCGTTCACCAAAGCTTGTTTCGTCTTGCCGAGGGTGAAAGTCCCCGCGATGGAAGCAAAATTGATCGCCGGCGTGGCCGCGGCACTGCTGGTGACGATGCCGGACTCGCTGATCAGCCCGCCTTCGTTGATCGGCGAATAGGTGAGGTTATCGTTGCCCGTTCCGAGAATGGTGAGATTGTCGCCGGCGACGCCATGCCCCGCGTCGTTGATCGCCGAAATTCCGCTGAATTTCACGGTGGGAATGACGGTTCCGACGGTCGTATCCGTGATCTGGCTCAGACCCAAATCGATTTGCGTCTTTTCGCCGCCGGCCTGGTGCGTGTAATTGATGACGCTGTTCGTGCCCGGCCCGTTCCCCTGCACGGTAACCGTCGTACCCGCAGCGATATTCATGAGCGGGGTCGTGAGATCGAAGTTGTAAGAGTCGTTGCCGCCCAAGCCGCGGAACTTGACCGAAGCCGCGGCGCCGACGAACAACGTGGCTTGCGGGATCAAACTGGCCGTGGAAAGTTGCACGGCCGGGCCGCTGATGCCCCCCACGGTTTGCTGAGAATACAAGAAGGTGTCGTCGCCCGACGTTCCGTCAACGAGCACGGTATCTGTGCCGGTTGCCGGCGAGGAGGGCAAGATGCCGAAGCCCTGAAATCCTGCATACGTGATCGGTACGAAGGTGAAGGGCGGATGCCCCGCCTGGCCGGCGGCGAGAAAGCCCGTCACGCTGCCGGAATAAGGACTCGAGCCGGGCGCAATTTCGAACGTGGCGCCTGCGCCGCTGTCTGTTTCTTCGAAACCATCGCCGTCCTCGGTTTGTCCGACAAGGTTCAAATTCTCGGTCTTGGAAAACGTGACGGGCACGAAGCTGGCCGTGGCGCTCGCGTCGGCATGCGTGCCTTCGGCGATCGAGCCGGCGCCGGTGCCGGTCGGCGTTACGATCAGATCGTCGAGCGCCCCGGCGACGCCGTTCACGGTCAGGGTGTCGCTGGCCGTGGGATCACCGGCGTTGACGGTGATGCTCGTCAAACCTGTGGGCTTGAAGGGGGCCGCGGGCAGACTCTGCGGCTGGTAGTTCAGGTTGATGACGTCGTCGCCGGCCAGGGCGTTGATCGTCAGATTCGTTTTGTTCGAAAACTCGATCGATTCCTGGTTGTCGATCGTCACTTCGCCGTCGTTGGCCGGATCGACGGTGCCGTTGGTGTAATTGATGGCATTGTTCGAGGGCGTCGCATTGACAGTCAACGTGGCCGACGGAACCACGTCGAGCACGGGGGTCAGGTTCTGAAAGAACACCGACTGAGTGCCGCTGGGACCTGTGATCAGGCTGGTCCCTTGCCCGTTGTTCGGCCCGACGCTGTAGTTGTCAGTGGTCTGGGTGTCGCCAGCGGTTTGTGCGAGCTTGAGCGTGTTGAACCCCGTGCCGCCGTCATAGTTGATCGACAACGGGATCAAGCCGTGCGATGAATCGACGATCAACGTGTCATTGCCGCCGAGGCCGTTGACGTTGATCTGTGAAAAGTCCGACAGCTTCACTTGCGAAGACGTGCCGTTGACCGTTACGTCCAACTTCGAAGTGTCGGACGAATCCCGCATCAGCACGATGGTGTCGTTCTCGCCGGCGAAATCCTGGTCGCCGTTGACTTGCAGGGCGGGCGAGATGCTCAGCATCACCCGCGATTCGAGAGCTTCGAGTCCTCGCAATCCATGCAGATTCGTAAGAGGGCGGCGAGCCGCGCGACGCCGCGAACGGACTGCCGATTTATTAGCCTGCCGATAAAGATGTGAAAAAGCCATCGTGAGCTCCCCCCGCACGAGCCTCCGGGAAGATTTAACGAACTTCCCGAAAAGTAAAAACAGGTAGTTTAGGTAGGACGGTATCGCGCGGCGCGGCGTAAGTCAACCTGCGGGGACCAGTTACGACTTGCCCGAGGGGGCTTGCGACGGCTGAGGTCGAGCCCCGGCGAAGGTCTGCGCCGCGCCCATTTCGGAGATAAGCTGCCCTGCCGCCGCTTGTGTTACAGGCGAAGCAGGCGGGGGAGTCGCGGCGACCGACCTTCGAATGTGGCTCGCCGCGAAAGAACCGTCGTCGGCTTCGGGCGAGAGATCCCCGGGTATCGCGGTCCGGTCACGGAGCAATGAACGCCCCGCCGCGCGGCCACAATACATATAGATAATGGCGCGGCCACTGGCTGTGACCGGGCCGCGTTTCAGGCGGCGCTCTAGAATCGCGCTTCGACGTGAAGGACGGCCCCGGTAAACGTGACCGTGTCGCCCAGGCTGACGAAGTTATTGCTCTGGACGGCCGAGATGTACTGCGGCGTGGTGATCGCGTTGAACCAGAACGCAGTGTAATACCCGCCACCGACCCTCAGGTGTCCGCCGCAACTGGTCCACGAGAGTCCCAGTTCGAAATCCAGCACCGGCACGACGCGAAAGCTTTGCCAATTGCTGCTTGCCAAAAGCGCGGTCGTAAGCGTGTCGGTCTGGCTATAGCCGGTCACGGTGTCGCCGAACAACGTGCTGATCGAGCCTTGTCCGTACGCGGAAAAGCATGTTGCACCGAGTCGGCGACGGCCATCGAGACCAATCCGTGGGCCAACGCCGTCGAAGTTGATGCTGGACGTGGTGAACTGCGGATTATTGGGTTGCGCGAATTCGGCGTTCTGCTCGAAATTCTGGTGCAGATGCCCATACCGGAGACCTGCGCTCCAATTCATGTAAGCGTTTGGCGTTCCGAAAATCAGCCGGTTGTACATCAGGTCGGCCAGGCGGAAATTCACCGACGAGACCGCTTCGATGCGCGAGAACGTCGTGCCCGAGTTGACCGTGCCGGGCGTCAGCACCGACGACACGACGCTTCCAAAGGTCGTGCCCCCGGGCAGGCCGATCGTATCGGAAACGTTGCTGAAGAACTGCATGTAGTTGACCGAGATCGACGAGCAGTTGTTAAACGCGTAGCCACCTCCCACGCGGAACGCCGGCCCCCACGGCTGGATAAGATTCTGCGCCGTGCCAAACGGAACGGTCCCCTGACCGGCGGGCGCCGCATTTTGCTGCGTGGCGTGCACCATGTCGGGACCGAACGATTTCATCCAGAGATACTCGCCGTAGACGAAGCAGCGCTGACGAAAGAAGTCGGTACACGGCGTCAAGCAGCAATTCACGGGGTTCGCGCAACATCCGTTGTTGCAACCGAAGTTCCCTTCCTCGGCCATGGGCGTGCCGATCATTTCCGACTCGTCAAATGGCGCCGCGACCGGTTCCTCGAACGGTTGCTCGTCGACCGATTTGACGAGAGACACGGGCCGAGATTTGGCGGCGGACGGCATGCGAACCGGTTCGCGATCCAAAGACGAGGTCGGTTCGCGATCGACCGCGGAGGTCGGTTTGATCGACGTTTGCTTAGCAGGCTTTTTTACCGGCTTTTTGGCCGGCTTTGGCGCCGGTTCCTGGGCAGAATCATCATCCGCACGGCCGGCTGAAGCATCGACGGACTCGTCGGTCGATTCGTCGATCCGCTCGAGTGTCAGCTCTTCGATTGGCGCCGCATCACGTGCCCGTGCTATCGCGCGCGCCGCGATCGAGGTGGCCGGGTCGGCCCAAGCTAGCGGAGTCAGCAAGCCCCATAGAGAAAGGGCGATCGTCGCCTTGGTAAACATCCCATCCCCCCCCGGAGATATTGGCAGACCGGCAGAACCGGAATAATCGCTATGCGCGATACAGCCACTATCGTCCGCAAAGTCTGCCGCTCTTTAGCTCCTTTGCGAGGTCCGACCGTCGGGGAGTGCAATTTCGGCCGGGACCGCCGGAATTCAACCATTGACCGCTGAGTTCAACTCGACCGCTGCCGGCGACCGTGCCGGCCGCGGACCACGGCGTACGAATCGATGATGTTGAACTGCGCGGACTGATTGGCGCCGGTGGTATTCGAAAGGAAGGCTGCTGACTGCCCGCTGATCAAAATCGTGGCCGAATCATCGGCGGCCCGTTTACCGCCAAGCGCGAAGGAGAGCCTGCCGGTGCCCGGCACATGGAAGGTCGTTCTTCCCCCGGCCGAGCGATATACTCGACGTTCATCCTTTGTCCGGGCCGGAGACTCTGCGATGCGACGCCTCAACAGCCGAAGGTCCACAGCGATTTATTTGATTTGCGTTGCGCCCGTGCTCGTTGCGTGTGCCCATCCGAGTACGGCTGAGGATGCTCTTCCAAAAACGGCAACTGCGAAACTTGACCAATTTGGTGATCCACTGCCCGCCGAAGCCCTGTTCCGTTTCGGCATCCAAAGATTCCGGCCTCCATCGGGCGTTGATGAGTTGGCCCTGTCTCCCGACGAAAAAATCGTCGTTACGCAAGGTAATGAGCTAATTGCCTGGGATACCGCCACGGGCAAGGAGCTGTGGCGATCGAGCGGCGTCGAGGGGGGCTTCCATTGGATTGCCGCATCCTATGGAATCCGCTCCCTGGCATTCGCAGCGAAGGACAGCCAGACGTTTTACATGCTGAGTCGGACGGGACAAGTCCTCGCCTGGAACGCGACCTCGGGCGATCACAAAACGCTGCCCATCAAGGTGGGCAATCAACCCGACCAACAAAGTTCACGCTGTGTCGCCATCGATGTCACGTCCGATGGGAACATCTTTGCCCTCGGCTCCTTGTTGGGAGTGACCGTCTGTCGCCGCGACGGCGAAATTCTGTTCCAGGTCAAGAATGAGCCCAAAGAAAAACTCGACATGAATGCGGGCGATCGCCTGAAATTCGGCGGGCACTTCAGTTTTGTGCGATTTTCTCCTGACGAAAAACTGCTGGCCGTGGTAACGAGCGACACTCCAGAAGCCATCCGACTATTCGACGTAACGACCGGTACGGAAGTGCGGAAGATTGGACTCACGTCGCGGCTCGTGCGGCTGGCGTTTTCCCCTGACGGCAAACGCATCGTCGGAACGGAGCGGGACGTTGCCGCGCGCATGTATTCCGTCGATACCGGAGATCGAATCTGGGAGCGAGTCATTCCGCCCAAACGAAACTCTGAAAATTACCTGTCCGCAGTCGCCTTCAGTCCCGATGGCAAGACGATCGCCGTCGGGGCTCCCCTGGGTAACGACGAATGGATTTATTTGCTCGATGCGGAGACAGGCGAAGAATCGGGTAAACTCGTGGGCCACGCCTGGAAGCCCTGGGCACTCGCCTTTACCGCCGACAGCAAGATGTTGTACTCCTCGGGCTGGGATGCAACGGTTCGCCGCTGGGACCTGGCGACGCGCAAACAGGTTCCTCTGCCCGAGGGTTTTCAAACGACCGGCGCAACAGCCGCATCGCCGGACGGACGACTGCTTGCGTTTCAAGACGACTCGAGCCGAATTCACGTGGTCGATGCTGCGACCGGCGCCGAGCAAAAAGTATTACGATTGCCGCCTATCGCATTCTCGCAATTGAAGTTTTCTCCCGACAGCACGGTCCTGGCCGGCGGCGGATCAGGTGGCGACGATATTCACGCGGTGCTTTGGCTATTGAAAGACGACAAGGTAATTCGTCATTGGCAGTGGCCGAAAGGTCGCGATCCGCATTCGACCGTTGAATCACTTGAGTTCTCGCCGGATGGTACGCGTGTCGCGGTGGCCGTCTTTCGGCAATCGCTCGCCCATATTTGGGACGTGGAGCAGAATGCCAAGCTGGCAGAAATGAACCACGACAGTATTTACGGTCTGTCGTTCAGTGCCGATGGTGAGACGCTGCTTACTGCCGGATGGGACTCGATCGTGAGGTTGTGGGACGCTGGAACTGGAGCGTTGCAGCGTGAGCTCGACGTCCAGGAGGCCGTCCAGAATAAGACCGACCTGCGAATGTATACCGTATGCGCGTCTCCCAATGGGGATGAGTTTGCGACCGTTCACATGGATGGCAAAGTTCGGGTCTGGCGAATGGATGACCTGAAGCAGCGCAGCGCGTTTC
>DASZWQ010000102.1 GCA_035546535.1 Pirellulales bacterium
TCTGGTGCTGAAGGTGGGGTTGACCGTCTCGGCGTCGATTCCCGTGGCCGTCCTGTCGATCACGCTGTTCCGGCTTTTCTCGCGCCTGACAGGCTTTCGCCGCACGACGATCCTGGAAAACAACATCGTGCAGACGACCGGTTCGGCCGGCGAATCGATCGCCTTCGGCGTCGGCGTCACCATTCCCGCCCTGATGCTCCTGGGCATGGACATGGAACTGACGCGCGTGATGACCGTGGGCGTCCTGGGCGGGCTGCTCGGCATCTTGATGATGATCCCGCTGCGGCGGGCCTTCATCGTCAAGCAGCATGGTCGGCTGAAATACCCGGAAGGGACCGCTTGCGCCGACGTGCTCATTGTCGGCGAGGAAGGCGGGGCCACGGCCGCGACGGTGTTCACGGGCTTTGGCCTGGCGTTTATCCACAAGTTTGTAATGACGGCGCTGCACCTGTGGAAGGACGAGGTGAACATTCCGTTGACCAATTCCGCCGGCAAAGGGCTGCGCGGCGGCATGCTCGGCGGCGAACTGACGCCCGAGCTGTTGGGCGTGGGCTACATCATTGGACCGAAGATTGCGTCGATCATGCTCGGGGGTGGCGTCCTGGCATACCTGGTATTGACGCCGATGGTGTTTTTGTTCGGCAGCCGCGCTCTGCTTCCCGACGGCGCCACGGTTCATCAGATTGCAGAATCGGTGTCGGCCGTCCGCACGCGATACATCCTGTACATCGGCGCCGGAGCGGTGGCGGCCGGAGGCATCATCAGCATGCTTCAGGCGTTGCCGATGATTTTCAGCTCGCTGAAAGCCGGCTTGCGCGACATGATTCCCAGCGGTGGCAAATCTGCGGGCGGGTCGACGCCGCGCACCGAGCAGGACCTGCCGATCGCCGTCGTAATCCTGGGCGCCCTGGTACTGGTTCTGGCGATGGCCGTGATTCCGAATCTTGGGCTAGGCGTCAGCACGCGCGGGCTGATCGGCGCGGGCATGATCGTCGTGTTTGGCTTCTTATTCGTGACGGTTTCGTCCCGTTTAACGGGCGAGATCGGTTCGTCGTCGAATCCTATCTCGGGCATGACCGTGGCCACGCTTTTGCTCACGTGCCTCATTTTCTTGGCCATGGGTCAGACCGGCGCCGCGGCCACGCTGACGGCCATGACCGTGGCCGCGATCGTGTGCGTCGCCTCGAGCAACGGTGGAACAACGTCGCAAGATTTGAAAACCGGCTACTTAATCGGCGCCACGCCGCGTTTGCAGCAGATTGCGATCTTGATCGGTGCCCTGACCAGCGCGCTGGTGATCGGGGTCATCCTGATCATGCTTAACAATGCCGGCACGGTGTGGAGCAAAAACAATGTACCCCGCTACATCGTGCCGGACGTCACCAAGATCACTCACAAGGAGAAGGCCGGGGGCCAATACAGCCAGGATCCGACCGAGTACTACGTGTGGCATGCCACCGAAGGGCAGGTTCCGAACGTGCCGCAGGGAAAATACCTGGCCAACGATCGCGGGCAACTGGTCTACCTGGTCGATCCGGGGATCAACGGCCGACTGAAAGCGCGCGACGATGGCGTTGCCGTACCCAACAAGTTCAGCGCGCCGAAGACGCGCCTGATGGCCTTGATCATCGACGGAATCTTGCAGCAAAAGCTTCCCTGGGAGCTGGTCTTCATTGGCGTGTTGATCGCCGTCACGCTGGAATTGGCCGGCGTGCCCTCGCTGCCGTTTGCGGTGGGCGTCTATCTGCCGATTCAATCGTCGGTGCCGATTTTCATTGGCGGCGCCGTCCGCTGGATCGTCGACCGCATCAAGGGTTCGTCCGAAGCCGAGGCCGACATGAGCCCCGGCGTACTGTTGAGTTCGGGCTACATCGCCGGCGGCGCGATCGGCGGCGTGCTGGTTGCGTTCTTTGGCTTTGCGCCGACGATTCTCGACAAGATGAATCTCGCCCCGAAGCTGCCGGCCGGCTGGGTGGCGAGCAACTGGCCGTCGCTGACCGCCTTCGGGGTTTTGATCTTGTTGTTGGCGCTCACCGGTTTTGGTCTGCTGTTCCGCGGCGGCCGTCCGCAATCGCCGACGGCAAAAAAATCGCGGTAATGCGTGCTGGCCCGCCCAAATCACATTTCGCTGTCACACCAAAGGTTCGCCACGATGCATCGAGCGCACTGGTTACAAATCATCCTGGGAGTTTTCTGCATGAGCGTCGTTTCCACCTTGCAAGCCGACGAGGGGATGTGGCTGTTCACGAACCCGCCGAACAAGATGCTCAAGGAAACTTACGGATTCACGCCCGATGCCGACTGGCTCAAGCACGTGCGGCAATCCTCGGTGCGCTTCAATAGCGGTGGGTCCGGCTCGTTCGTTTCGTCTGACGGGCTGGTGATGACCAACCATCACGTCGGCGCCGACTGCCTGCAAAAGTTGAGCACGCCCGAGCGCGACCTGATCAAGATCGGCTTTCACGCCCGCAAGCGCGAAGAGGAAGTGAAGTGTGTCGACCTCGAGCTGAACGTGCTCGTGGATATCGAAGATGTGACCGACCGCGTGAAATCAGCGGTGCCCGAGGGGGCCGACCCGGCCGAAGCGCGCAAGCAGCGGCTGGCCGTGATGAACACGATCGAAAAAGAGTCGTTCGACAAGACCGGGCTGCGCAGCGACGTGGTCACGCTGTACCACGGCGGCAAATATCATTTGTATCGCTACAAGAAATACACCGACGTCCGGCTGGTGTTCGCGCCGGAGAAAGACATTGCCTTCTTCGGCGGCGATCCCGACAACTTCGAATATCCGCGTTACGACTTGGACGTCTGCTTCTTCCGGGTCTACGAAGATGGCAAGCCGGCCAAGATCAAGGATTTCTTGAAGTGGAGCAAAGCCGGCGCGAAGGACGGCGAGCTGATCTTCGTCTCGGGCCACCCGGGCCGTACGAATCGACTCGACACGGTCAAACATTTGGAGTTCCTGCGCGATATTGCCTTCCCGTCGGTGCTGGACATGATCCGGCGGCGCGAAATTGCGCTGCGCACCTTTGCCGAGCGTGGGCTGGAGAACCAGCGCCGCGCGCAAGACGACTTGTTCAGCTACCAGAACAGCCGTAAGGCGCGGCTGGGCGGTCTGGCTGGTTTGCAGGATCCGGCGATCATGGACCTGAAGCGCCGCGAAGAAACGGCCCTCCGCGAAGCCGTGATGAAGGATCCGAAACTGGCCAAGGAGTATGGCGACGCCTGGGATCAGGTCGCTCGCACGATCGAGGTGTTGGCCGGCATCTACGACGAGTATCAGCTTTTGGAAGTGGGGCGCGCCTTCAATTCCGACCTGTTTGCGATCGCGCGGCGGTTGTTGCGGCTGTCGGAAGAAACCGGCAAACCCAATGCCGAGCGGCTGCGCGAGTATGCCGAAGCGGGGCTCGATTCGCTCAAGCAGCAACTATTTTCCGAGGCGCCGATCTACGCGGATCTGGAGATCGTCAAGCTGGCCGATTCGCTCGGCATGCTGATGGAAATCGAGGGAGCCGACGATCCGCTCGTGCAAAAGATCCTGGCCGGCAAATCGCCGCGCGAGCGGGCCGCCGAGCTGGTCGGCGGCTCGAAGCTGGCTGACGTGGCGCTGCGCAAGCAACTGGCCGAAGGGGGCGCCGCAGCGATCGCCAAGTCCCGCGATCCGATGATCGAGCTGGCGCGGCTGGTCGACAAACCGTCGCGCGAGGTGCGCCGGATTTATGAAGAGCAAGTCGACGAACCGCAGCGGCAGGCGTACGGAAAAATCGCGCAAGCCCGCTTCGCCATTTAC
>DASZWQ010000103.1 GCA_035546535.1 Pirellulales bacterium
AAGCCCTCGTGGCTTTTTTCAACCTCGCCAAGTGCGAAGCAAAGCTTCGCACGGCTCGCAAAATAACGACTTACGTCGATATTTTGCCATCGCATCCCTGCGATGTCGCAGCCCGTTGAGTTCTTCAACAGGCTGCTAAGCTCGCGCTTCCTAAGTCGGGACACGTTCCCGTCTTCGCTCGCTCGAGGAATCGCAAGGAGATGGGCGAACGAGTAAAGTCCCGAGCTGCTGGCTGGCTCCGCCGCTTCATGGGATGGGCAAGGAATCGCCAACGCAGGAAGGCAACGAGCGGAGGCACGGTTCGTCGCGCCCCCGGAATCGCCGGGCGGGTAGTGCATTCCAAGGGGGAATGGTTTTTGCACCTGGAAATGTCCGGTGCGAGGCTTTCTGATCTGGAGTGATGTCCGGCCCTCGCATCGTTTTGCATCTGGTCCACGACCAAGGGAGACACGCCATGATTCACCGAATCGCTCGCCGAGCCCTTTCCGAAGAGCGTCTTGCCTCCATTGTGGTTTGTAGCGTGGTCGCGCTTTTCAACGCCGCACCGGCCGAGGGTCAAACGCCAAAGAAATCCGACGCCGTGATCGCGGCACAAACGGCCGAGCAGGTTCCCGAGGAGCGGCCCGAGCAGAAGAAGACGGCACACGATCGGTCCGATATTTTCTCCGCGAGCCCGGCGCTCCCCACGTCCAAAGCGGCCGCCGATCAGCAGGATCAGGGCCGGATGATCGGGTTCGATTTTTATCGCGAGCCCCTGGGAGCGATGAAGCCTGGCACAACGTTTGAGGATGTCTACAAGGCGGGCGTGGCCGGCAAGCCGAAGGTGATGGCTGCGCAGAAGAAGCTGCTGGAGAGTCGATACAACCTCAAACCGAAGCTGGATCCTGAAGTAAAGATGTCGCGCGGCAAGCCGCTCGTTGTTGGTCCGACCGCGCTCTTGGCCGAAGGTATGACCTGGGACAAGCTCGCCGCGTTGAGTCCGGCCGACATCCGCGAGCGCGATATTTTCCCGTACAAGGCCCTGCCACATCCGGCTCAGGGCGGCGGTCTCGGCGGCCAGGTCTTTCCGCCGATGCAGATCAAGATGTTTCCGCGACTGGAGCGTTACGACGTAGAGTACGATCTGCCCGAGGCGTTCCTGCCCGAATTTCCGCCGGCGATGTACTTGCAAACCAGGCCCGAGCTGGGAGATGTCTCGCGCGGCGAGGTGGTTTCGATCAATAACTACTACCGCTTGTTCAAGGACCTCCTGACCGCGGTGCAGCTCGACGGTCTGCGGCTGCTGGTCACGCCTTTTCCGCAGGAAGAATTCAATCCGACCGACGACCGCAAGTCCAAAGAGCCGAGTCTGGGTGTCACGTGTTTCGATTGCCACACGAACGGGCACACCAGTGGCCAGTTTCACATCAATCCCGACACACGGCCCGAGGAACGCCGCATGCGGCTCGACACGGTCAGCTTGCGCGGGCTGTTCAATCAGCAGATCCACGGCTCGAAACGAAGCCTGCGTTCGGTCGAGGATTTCACCGAGTTCGAGCAGCGAACCGCCTATTTCAATGGTGACCACATCCATGCCGCCAAGAAGGGGATGAACATCCTCGACCGTATTCAAGTCACGAACATGGCCCAGTTGCAAAACATGCTCGACTTCCCGCCGGCGCCCAAGCTAAACGTCACGGGCCGGCTCGATCCGACCAAGGCGACTGCCAACGAGTTAGCGGGCGAGAAGCTGTTTTTCGGCAAGGCGCAGTGCTCGGTTTGTCATCCGGCGCCGTTCTATCTCGACAACCAGATGCACGATCTACACGTCGAGCGATTCCTGAAGGGCGAAGCCGGGGATGGGCCCATCAAGTCGTTCACCTTGCGCGGGATCAAGGACAGCCCTCCCTATCTGCACGACGGACGGTTGCTGACGCTGGAAGACACCGTCGAGTTTTTCAATCTGGTGTTGGACACCAAGCTGACCCAGCAAGAAAAACAAGACCTCGTGGCTTTTATGCGCCAGCTGTAATCAGGGCGCGGACGCGGCGGCGTGACCGCGGAAACGCAGCGTTGCCAAAACCCCCATGCCAATGAATGCCACGAGCGCTACCAGCTGTGCAATGGCAAACGGTGGCTCGCTCTGCGTGGGCGCGAGATCGTGCAGCGCCGGAACCTTCATGAACGATTGCACGATGAGCACGAAGAAGTTGAGATATTGAGCCACGACGGCCGTCACCGTGTACACAGGCCGCCATTTTCCCGACATGCCGAATCGATAACGGGCGACAATTGCCACGGCCAGCACGACGGTCGAGATCACGCCGATCACGATGCCGGGCGTGACCCCGTGAAAGGGAAACAGAAAGCCGGTCAAACTGGTCGCCAGCGTCGTCGCAAGAAACGCGGCGGTCCAACCGTCGAGCGATTTGCTGTTGATAAGCCCCCAAATGACCATGAATCCGGTCGCGATTCCCACCAGGCTCAAGCCGACGTGTACGTAGAGCAACATGATTCGGTCTCCTGCAATGAGGCGAAGCACCAACGCAGGGCGGGCGAATAGGGTTATTATATCACACTAGCGCTGCCGCGGCGGTCGCAGCTTGCGAAGTCTCGTCTCTTGCTTCAAGCGCCGGTTGTTGTCGGTGCTCTTCTCCGGCGTACGACCGTTGGCCAGATCCCACGTCGCCCAGATCGCGGTATCCAGCGATTCCACCAGCCCCACCACGTCGTCCGATTGAGCCGGGTCGAGCAGCAACACCCAAGTGCGGCCGGCATCCAACTCGTCGTTTGTTCCAAAAGCCAGTCGCTCGGTCTTCCAGGCGGGAATGTCGACGATTTGTGTCAGCAATTGCACGACATCCTTCGACTTCTCGTCGGTCGCATAGCCGTCGGTGCCGAAGGCCACGATGATGCCCTGATGCCAGACCAGCGCCCCGCGCTGTAGATCGACGATATGCCGCGCGATGTAGTTGGCGACTCGTATCGCCTCGGCGCCCCAGTTGATCCCATCCATGTCTCCTCTCCGCACCGGTCCCCCATTGTTCTGGGCTAATCGTACAGGATCAGCAATCGCGCGGCGACGTCAGAGAAGCGTTGGTCGCCAGCGAGGGACGACCGTACGGGGCGTGCAGGCGCGCGGAAATCGTACGGAATTAGCGCATTTCCAGCCAGCTTTGCACGCCGCGCAGCGGAGCGAGCGAGGTGCGGGTCGCGCCGGCCAGGCACGACGAGCGGACCCAATTCTTGACTTGCCACCATTGGCGTCGGACGCCCGACACCAGCGCGCTCGTATCAATGGCGCCCTCGTAAACCTGCGCGGCGTCGGTCATGAAGCGACGCTTATACTCCTCGGGACCGGTTCCCAAGTCGATGCGTCGAATGCCGATCGATTCCGCCGCCCGAAAAAGCTCGAGCAGCAACTGAGAACCTGGTGAATACGCGGAGAGCGTGCGATCGAAAGCCGTGAACCAGCCGTGCATGTTACTGCCCGAGCGCAGTCCAAACGAAATGGCAACGAGCCGGTTGCCGGCATAGAGCGCCGACAACAGCGACGAAAACGATCGCTCCTGGTACTGAAGCAACGAGGAGAGCAAGTTGCGCACCCATTGTGCGGAGAAAATATCGTACTGGCGCGTACGCTTGTACTGCGCGCTCTTCCACTCCATGAGAGATTTCAGCACGGCGTCGCTGGCGACATGGGGCTCGAAGCGCACGTCGCCGATTTCGCGTGCCATCTTTCGCTGCAAACGCCCAAATTCCGAAAGGCGCTTGCGGTCCATGCGCATTTTGCGGCAATATCCTTCGTAACCCTGGGACAGATCAGCATAAGGTGAGTCCCACGACCGCCACACATACGGCAACACGCTTTTTGGCGGCGACAGCAGCCTGTCGAATTGCCAGTTCCGCAAGCCGCAGGCCCGCACCAGCCCGAGCGTGTCGACTTCATAGTTCGCCCGCGCGATGATGGCCTGAACATTCGCCAGCGATCCGGCGGCGGGGCGACCACCTCCCCAGGGCATGCGCCGGTAAGGTAACAAGGCCGCGACTTCTCCGGCTTCCTCGACCATCGCGACTTTGATGTCCGGGCGCACGGCGCCCAGGGCCTGCGTGAACTCAGGACGCAGGTGAGGAGTCTCGAGCAGATCGCATTCTTCAAGAGTTTGTAACCACGTCTGAACGTGATCCGCATTCAGTTCGTGCGCAGGCAACGAACGAATTCTTGACGACATCTCGGAATCACCCCCGCCAGGCGATAGCGATATGCCCCGCGCGGCCCGCTTGTTGCTCCGCTTGAAGCGCGTCACCCGGCTTGGCGTGCCAGAACGCAGTTGCAAGCAGACAATCGAGCCCGGGGGGCAGTTCTAATCAGCGACTAGGCTAATACGATAGGAAGGGCGAAATGGATGTTCGCTCGGCCAGGCGGACGGAAATTTCGGAGCTGTAATCTCGGCGGCACGCGGAAACGTAGACGATTGAGCTATGCCCTACCCCCAAAGAGTGCTGGCCCTGGGAGATGAGGTGCGACCGCCCGCCAGTACCCATCGGGTTCCAGAAGGACCGGGCTATCCGGAGGCCGGGAATGTTCAGGCCGTTTTCAAGGTCATTCACCCGAGTGTGCCAGCCGCCCGAAGGCCTGCGCGGCGTCTCTTCGTTGACCCCTCGCTTCATCCCGTCGTGATACTTGCTGCCCCGTTGGACCGGGTATGGCGCAACGTCTGTCCGTACGCGTCGGACTGAGGCAACCAGCGCCCGTCATTCGGCAAGTCCGACACCAGTTCGAAGAGTACAGTGGGCGGTGCGGCGACCTTCGTCTTGTAAAACTTGTGCCACTGCGATCGTGCCATCCAAACTACCATAGCGATTCAGCCTGCCTTTGGCTCGCGTGG
>DASZWQ010000104.1 GCA_035546535.1 Pirellulales bacterium
AATTATTGAGGCACTGCGTGCGCCTCGCCGACTCTCTCGCTGCTTGAACAGCGGGCAAGAGCAGCGCGATAAGAATGCCGATGATGGCGATGACCACCAACAGCTCCACAAGTGTGAAACCATGTAGGGGCCGGCGGATGGTATCCTGCCGTCGTGGCGTGTCAACGGTTTCTTTTCCCCCTACATGGAGTTCACGAAGATGAACGCTCAAATTTCGCAGATGGTGGTTCCCGCCGGCGGTCACGTGTGCGTCGGCATCGATTTGCACAAGGACACGATGATGATTTGCGTGCTCGTGCGCGGCAGCGGCGAAGTGGCCTGGCGCAAGATCCCCTGCAAGAACCGGGACCAGATCGTGGAGTTCTTTCGCGCTCTGCCCCGGCCGCACACGGTGGCCATCGAGGCGGTCGGCTTTTACCGCTGGCTGTGGGAACTGCTCGAACCGATCGTCGAGCAGCTGGTGCTGTGCGACGCCACCCAGGCCCGCGCGCTGGCCGGCCGACGAATGAAGACCGACCGGGAAGATGCTTTCAACGTGGCGGAACTGCTGGCCGCCGGTCGGTTGCCCGTGGCTTACGCTCCGCCCTTGGAAGTGCAGATCCTGCGCGATTGGACGCGGCAGCGCAACAAGCTCTCCCGCGACCATGCCCGTTCGCTCCACGGCGTCAAGAGCATCATGAACGCCAACAACCGGCCGGGCAGTGCGCGACTCGACAGTGCCGGCTTGTCCCGCTATCTGAAGGCCTTCCAAGACTTGCTCCCCGAGCGACACGTCCGCATGCTCTGGCAGCACCAACGGCAGCTCAGTTGCCTGGAGGAAGAAATTGGGATGTGCGAGCGAGAGATCGTCCGCGCCCTGGACATTCCCCGCTTCCAAGCCGTGGCCAAATTGCTGTACACGGCGCCTGGCGTGGGGTTCGTCACCGCCGCCACGGTGCTGGCCGAGATCGGTGACTTCGCGCGGTTCCCCGACGCCAAGGCGATTGGCCGCTATGCCGGACTCACGCCGACGCTGTACGCCTCGGGAGGCAAAGAGCGACACGGGCACATTAGCAAGACCGGCCCCAGCGATTTGCGGTGGGTGTTGCAGCAGGCGGCCTGGACCGCGATTCGCTGCAACGACCGAATCAAAGGCCGCTGGCTGAAGATCAGCCGGGGGGCCAACAAAAAAGCCGCCGCCGTGGCCATTGCCCGACAACTGCTGGTCGCGCTGTGGCAAATGGTGCGACGCAACGAAGCTTACCGAACGCCGAACGAGCCGGCTCCGGTCCCCACGCCGGCTTAAACCAAACCAAGAGCAGTGAGTGTTTACGGGACCTCGAAGCGAGAATCGGGGCTCGACAGCCCGCCTGGCTTTATGGGCCAAGGCCTCAACGGCCAGAGCCCGTAAATGTGAATGGGCGTCGATCCTCCCGCACGCGATCTCATGGGTCGGACTCCGGTCTTGCTCAGCCCTCTTGGAGGAAGGAAGTAATTCTTTCTTTGAGGAAGGGGAGCAGGAAAGGTTGTTCTGAACTCGAATAGTTGAATGGCCCCTTCGAGGGCGCTTCGCGGTCAAAACCCATTCGCAGATCCTGAGCGCTCTGCCGATTAGCGCAAGCAATAACGGCCAGGAGGAAAATATGTAAGCAACGCCCACTTGACGAATCCCTACATAGTTGAAACCTCGGCTGGCCTCGATTCGCCCTTGGGGCGCTGGCTGGGCACTAGCTGGCGATGACATGTTCATTCCGGCTTTCCTCTCGGCTAAGTTATCGATCCAGCGAGATACGCCTCTTCTCTGTTCCTTAGTTTCGCGACTAAGCAACCGGCATAGCGCGTGGTCGCAATCAAAGCGCCGCGAATCGTGCGGCTCGGCCGTTCGCTGAATACCGCCGAAAAATGAGCAACGATAAGCTTCCGCAAAGCAGTATCATCGCGGCTTGTGGCTCTGGCACGGGCGACGCGCCGGGAGCTGGAGCCGTCGGAAAATTCGCTTGCCACTCGGCAAAATCGGCTCCGTCCACGTCGCCGTCGCCATCGGCATCACCACTTGCTAACGTTGCACCAGACGCAGTTGGATAATTCGTTTGCCAAGCGACGAAGTCGGCGCCGTCGACATCGCCATCCCCGTCAAAATCGCCGGGTTGCCCTGGTGGAACAAT
>DASZWQ010000105.1 GCA_035546535.1 Pirellulales bacterium
GTGAAGCGCTTGATCGACGCCGATACCATCGGCGAGCCGCTGTATGCCCTGGTCGAACTCTGGCGGCGCCCCTATCGACTCGGCTCCGACGGTTGGCGCTACGACATCCATCGCGTGGGCAATTGGATCCTCGAAGAGCCGATTCATTTCTTCGACTTGGCGCGCTGGTACCTGTCGCGCTTGGGAAATCCCCTCTCGGTGTACGCGGCCGCTAACGGCAAACGAGCCGACCAGCCCGAGCTGCACGATAACTTCTCGGCGATCCTCAAGTTTCCCGGTGGTGGCTACGCGACGATCTCGCAAACCCTGGCCGGCTGGGAGCACCACCAGGTAGCGAAGATCACGGGCACGCGCGGCGCGCTCGTCGCCCGTTGGAGCGGCGCGATGGATCGGACGTTCGAGCCGACGTTCAGCCTGCACCGTCTCGAAGGCGAGCAGGCGGTCGAGGTTCCGGTCACGAAGCCCAGCGGTGAGGTCTACGAACTGGTCGATCAACTGGCTGCGTTCGTCCACGCGGTGCGCGAGGGGACGCCTGTCGCTTGTTCCGGCGAGGATGGAGGGTGGTCCGTGGCGATGTGCCTGGCGGCGGCAGAATCACTGGCGAGCGGCTTGCCGGTCAACTTTTCCGAGAGGTAGCGTGTGTCGCAGCCAGGTCTACAATCGCCGCGCCGCTGGTACGCCGATCTGTCGCGCTACCAATGGCTGGTGCTGGCGATCGCTTCGGCCGGCTGGGTCTTCGATACGTTCGAGGGCCAGCTCTTCAACATCACGCGCGGCAGCATGCTGGGCGAGTTGATCGGCGCGAGTGCCGGCAGTGAGAAGACGGCGCTCGATGCCGCCGTGAAGCAGGCGGGCGACGTTCTCCTAGGCGTGTTTCTGCTCGGCGGCACGTTGGGCGGCGTGGTGTTCGGCTCGCTGGCCGATCGCTTCGGCCGCAAGCCGACGATGGCCGCCACGATTCTCTGCTATTCGATCTTCTCCGGGCTCACCTATTTTGCGACGGAAGTGTGGCAGGTCGCGGCGCTGCGCTTTCTGGTGGCGCTGGGCGTGGGCGGCGAATGGGCCGTGGCCGCGGCGCTGGTGGCGGAGGTCTTTCCCGCGCACGCTCGCGCGCATGCGGCAGGGATCTTTCACGCGACCAGTATCTTCGGCACCTGGCTGGCCGCCATCGCGGGCCTGGCAGTGAACACCCAGTGGCGTTACGCCTATTTGATCGGCATCGCGCCGGCACTCCTCGTCCTGTGGGTGCGCAGCGGCATCGACGAACCGCAGAGCTGGAAACAAGCCGGGCGCGATCAACGCGCCATGGGTAGCTTTCGTGAACTCTTCGGCGTCGCGCGCTGGGCGCGGCGGGCTATTCTCGGTTTACTGTTGGCGGCGGTCGGACTCGGAACGTTCTGGGGCGTGACCGTGGCCGGCCAGGATCTTATGCAAGAACTCCTCGTGCGCGGCGGCATGTCCAGTGCCGAAGCGACCAGCAAGGCCCGCTTCGCCTACGGCATCGTGCAAACGACCGGTGGCGGTTTGGGGCTGTTGTGCTTTGCGCCACTCGCGCAGCGCTTCGGCCGGCGGCCGGCGTTCGCCATCATGCTCGTCGCGGCGCAAGCGATCGTGCCCATCACTTGCTATTGGCCGCAAACCTACGGGCAGATGCTGGCGATCCTGCCGGTGTTCGGGTTCTTGACGCTGTCGATTCATGCCGGCTACGCGATCTATTTTCCCGAATTGTTTCCCAGTCACTTGCGCGCGACCGGCGCGGGCTTTTGCTTCAACGGCGGCCGGCTGCTGGCCGCGCCAATCTTGTTTCTCTCGGGAAGGATCAAAGCGCTCCCCGGACTGGACTTGCGCTCGGCCGTTTGCTTTTTGAGTTTGCTGTTCTCGCTGGGGCTTGTGGTACTGTGGTTTCTGCCCGAAACGAAGGATCAGCCGCTGCCCGATTGAGCGGGCCACATGGCATCACGAGTTAGGAATGCCCCGCATCGCGCTTTTCAAACAGCGCTTAGCTGTACTGCCGAAGGCAGACAATAAAGTGAGTACGAAGATGGTCGAGCGAACACTTGAAGTAGCGACGGTCGCGATCGCCGGACAGCAGACGCACGACGGCGAAGCGTTTCCGCTCGTACTCGCCTGCACGGACGGCGGCGCGCCCCTCGACGAGGCTGTCACTTGGGTAACGAATCAACGCGACGCGCTGCTTGCGTACGCCGCTACGCACGGGGCGATCCTGTTTCGCGGTTTCCCGGTCGCAAGCGCCGGGGATTTCGATCGTTTCGTGGCCGCCTTCCACCTGCCGAACTTCCCCTATGACGAATCGCTGTCGAACGCCGTTCGCGTGAATCGCACGCCGCGCGTCTTCACGGCGAACGAGGCGCCCGCGGCGGTGACGATTTTTCTGCACCATGAAATGGCGCAGACGCCGATCTTTCCCAGTCGGCTCTTCTTTTTCTGCGAGCAGGCCGCCGCATCAGGCGGGGCGACACCGCTGTGCCGCTCGGACGTGCTGTGGCGACGCATCGTCGTGCAGTGCCCTCGCTTCGCCCACGATTGTGAAGAAAAGGGGCTGCGCTATTCGAACGTCATGCCGCCGGCCGCGGACGCGACGTCGGGCATGGGGCGAAGCTGGCAGAGCACACTGCGGGCCGACACGCCCGCCGCTGCCGAGGAGCGCTTGCACGGCTTGGGTTACTCCTGGCAATGGCTGCCCGACGGTTCCCTTCGCGCGACCACGCCACGATTGCCTGCGGTGCGCGATTTGACGAATGGTCGAAAGTCGTTCTTCAACCAGTTGATTGCCGCATATCACGGCTGGCGCGATACGCGCAACGACCCGGCGAAGGCGATCACACACGGCGATGGCACGCCTTTGGACGCGGCGGCTGTGGCCAAGGTAGCCGAGTTGGCCGAGGACTTGATCTTCGACGTGCCGTGGCAGACCGGTGATGTGGCGCTTGTCGATAACTTCGTGACCATGCACGGCCGACGACCATTTACCGGCACGCGCAAGGTGTTGGCGTCACTGGTAGCGATCGATTAAGAGCGTCTCCCCTCGCAAAACGTCTCCCGTCGCAAAACCCTCTCCCTCGCAGGGAGAGGGCAGGGTGACGGTTGTGGCGCTCAGCGCAAGTTGCGTCCGATTTCGGTTGTGAACGCGTTACCCCCCCCTGGCCCCTCCCTGGCAGGGAGGGGAATTCGGTCTCTCATTTGGGCGACGCGACGGCGAGCCGAACACGGGCGCAAACAAAATCCCGGCCGCCGGAATTCTCCGGCGGTCGGGATAACGACAACTCGTGCCACACCCACTCGTAGTGGGTGCCGGCTGTGGGCTATTTCCCGTCGGTCGACTTCAGGTGTTCGTGCATCTTCTTGTGCTCGGCGTCAGCGGCCTTCAGCGAATCGCTCATGCCCGCGGCCGAAGCGCTGAGCTTCTTGGGATCGGCCTTGTCCCCCTTCTTGGCTTCGGCGGACAAATCCTTCGAGTGTCCCAGGGCGGCGTCGTAGTGCTTGTGCAGCGTGTCGACGTGGCCTTGCAGCTTCTTATCGGTTTTGGCACGATTGCCGAGCTTCGAGACTTCCTTCTTGGCCGCGGTCACGTTGCGATGAACTTCCGCGGTGTGCTCATCGGCCGTCTCCGCCGGGATGTACGAGTACGAACGAGCATACTCGTTGAGCGCGTTGGCGTGGGTGTACGCGCCGCTCCAGTAGGCTTGCGACGATTGCTCGCGGTAGGCCGCGCCGGTGATCTTTTCGCCGGCTGTGCGCACCGAATTCTGAGCCAAGGCCGGAGCCGCGGCCAGGAAAAGGACAAAGCAACTGGTCAACAATACTCGCTTTTGCATCGGACTCGTCCTCGGTTACTAAAAGGTCTAGATCGGTTCGGGCCGCGACGGCCGCGGCGCGACTTCCTACAGAGCAGGCATGGGCGTGCGTGCTCGAAAAACGAGAAACCTGGGAGGGGCGCTCATGCGGCGTCCCCAGGAACAAAAGCAGGATTTGGCGGCATAGCGCATCGAATACCCCGTAATCTGCCCAACGGCGACATCCGCCAAAATGTCGCCAGCGATTCAGACGCGGCCCAGCGCCGGTGAAGATGCCCGGGCCTCGCGATACCATATGCTTACTTCGTGATTTCTTCCGTCGCAAGCGCGGTGCCAGAATTGTGTGACCGGGAGTTCCAGACGGAAGGATCCCGGGTCACGACCGATTTTATCGCTACCGTTGTCGCGACGATAACCTGCAGGGTGACGTCACGGCGAACTGCCATTCACTCCCCGCCAGAGCGCGCTCTCTGCCCCCATAGAGGACGCGCCAGCTGTGCGTTCCAGGCGCTCCACACGGCGGTCAATTCCTTCACGCGCTCGGGCTGATCGGCGGCCAGATCGCGTGATTCGCCAACGTCGTCGGCCAGATTGTAGAGCCGCACCGGCGAGACGGTGCCCTGTCGCCCATCGTCCACGAGCGCATCGTAACGCACGAGCTTCCAATCGCCGCGACGCATCGCCATCTGCTCGCCGAAGCGCCAGTACAGCGTGTCGTGCGGGCCGGCGCTTGCTTCTCCCTGCAGGTGCGGCAGCAGGTTCACGCCATCGAGTTTCCAGTCGGGCTGCGCTTCGATGCCCGCCGCGGCCAGCGCCGTCGGCTGCACGTCGAGCTGAATCAGCGGCCGGTCGAAGGTCTTGCCGGCGGGCAGTTTGCCGGGCCAACTGACGACAAACGGCACACGCACGCCCCCTTCCAGCGTGGTGCGTTTCGACCCGCGCAGCGGCGTGTTACGCGAACCGTTGATCGTGGTGGTGCGCATCGTGGGTCCGCCATTGTCGCTGAAAAAGAACACCAGCGTGTCGTTCGTCAGTCCCGCGGAGCGCACTTTATCGAGCACCTGGCCGACGGCGTCGTCCATGGCCGAGGTCATGGCCGCATAGGTACGGCGCTGCTTATCTTCGATCGCGGAGAACTTCGCGAGCCGGGCATCCGTGGCATGCATCGGCGTGTGTACGGCATTGAAGGCCAGGTAGAGAAAGAATTCTTCCTTTTGATGCCGATCGATAAACGCCACCGCCTCGCGCGCGAAGGCATCGGTCAGATACTCGCGCTCCTCGACGACCTCAGGGCCCCGGTAAATCGGCGCCGCGCCGCGCTCGGGAAAGTAAGCATGAGCACCGCCGAGAAAGCCAAAGAACTCGTCGAAGCCACGCCGCTGCGGGTGAAATTTCGGCGCCGCGCCAAGATGCCACTTGCCGACCAGACCCGTCACGTATCCGGCCGCTTTGAGTCGATCGGCCATCGTCGTCTCGGAAACGGGCAGCCCGGCATTGCCTCGTTCCTCAGCCTGACCACCGGGATTGAATTCATGACCGAAGCGCTCTTGATAGCGTCCGGTCAACAGTCCGGCCCGGGTCGGGCTGCAGTACGGGCCCGAGACATACCCATTGGTGCAGCGAACGCCGCTGGCGGCGAGGGCATCGAGGTGAGGCGTCGGAATATCCTTGCAGCCTTGGAAACCAAGGTCCGCGTAGCCCAGGTCATCGGCGAGTATGACGATGATATTGGGTCGACGCGACGCCGCGCTTTCGCCTCGCTCCGCCCCTCGGGACGGATTCGCTGCAAGGATGGCAATAACGAGGGTAGCAAGAATACGTAGCAACATATACCGATGTCCGATCGTTCGTTGGTAATCGCGCGAGCTCCCGATGAGCCCGCACCCTTTGACCGTTATTTAGGCGCGTCCGCTTTGGGGGGCTTCAAGACGATATCGCCGGTCGAGATTTCCTGCGGCTCGGTGATTTCGAACGTCTTCCAGCCTTCGCTGCGGTCCTTCCATGAAATGTACACGCCTGATTTCGCGCCGACCGGTAGGGCCGGGAACGAAAACGTTCCGTCAGGGGCAGTGTCACCGGTGCAATACACCGTAGTGTCGAGCCGGGGAGCCTTATCGTTCTCGTCCCGCGGTGGTTGAAGCGCATTCGGCAGCCAGGTCGCGCATTGCACGCGGGCCTTGGAAATCGGTTGTCCCTGTTCGTCCACCACGCGCCCGACAAGGCGCGCGGCTGGCGCGACTTTCAACTCGCAAAGTTGGTCATCCTCGCTGATCACGGTCATGCCCGCCTGATTGCCAAAGGGGTCGCGCGCGACGACGAAAATACGGTCGAGCCAGCGCTCGGTCTTGAAACGTCCTGCCGCGTCGGCCACGGCGTGAAATCCGGCGTGACCCGGCGAGCCGATCGATTCCGCGAAGATGAGTGCGCCGGGGACCGGCGCGTTGTCGCTCGCGCGGCGGACATCGCCGCGCAACTGATCGCGGTCTTTGCGCAGCGCGTGCGCGTCATGGACGATCGACGCCTGGTCCGTGACGCGGACGGCGACCTCGTGCGGCTCCATGCCGTGCGGAAACAGCAGCTTATACGTGCCGGGGCCAACGCGGAACTTGTAATGTCCTCGCTGGTCCGTGGTTGACCAGCGCACGAACTGCGGCTCTTGCGTGAGCGTTGCCGTGGCGCCGACCGACGGCGCGTTATCAGGCCCAATCGATAATGCGCCCTCGATCAACGTGCCGGGAATAAGGGCGAAGTTCACCTCGTGCGGCTTGTCCCCCAAATTCACGCGCTCGCCCGTACGACTGGCGGCGGCCCAATCGTCATCCAGAACATTGATCGTGTACGTCTGGTCCGCGTAGACGCTGAAAGAATAGTTGCCTTCGTCGTCGGAGCGGGCGAAACCGCGGAAGTAGTGCGGCGAGCCATTTCCCTCGGCCTGTAACAGAATCTGCGGCGCCGGCGACCCATCCGCGAATGTCAGGCGGCCGCGGATTGCGCCGTTCGGCTTGAGCGTGATGGGCAGAAGGTCGTCGCCACCGGGCCCAATGTGCAAGCCTTCCGTCGAATGGTAATCATCGGAATGCGCAAGAAAGGAGATTCCTTCGCTCCCATTTGTTGGCAGAAAATCAAAGTACGCCTTGCCATCGGCATCAGTCGTGCGCCTTGTCGTATAACTGCCGCCTACATTCGCACGCGCCACTTTGCCCGGCTTTTTAATTACCCAAACCGCAACGGCGATGCCGGCAACCGGCTTGCCATCGTGCGTCTTTGCCTCGGCCACTACGCGAGGCCGGGCGCCGTCGAGCCGCAATGGAAGCTGCTCCGGCACCACGCCGCGGTCGGCCGTGGGATACGCTATGTAATTCTCGTAGTAGTCAAAACCGATATTGTCCTTGAAGGCCAGCACCCAATCGACTTTCACGTCAGCCGGAAACAAAAGCTCGGCGCGCCCGCTGTCGTCGGTCGTGCCCGTAGCGACCGAGGCATAGTTGCCGATGACCTCAACCGTCGCACTCGGCACAGGTTTGTCGGCGTCGTCGACAACAGTGACCAGCACCTTCTGAGCCGGTTTCAGCACGATCTCCAATCGGCGCGGCAGGGCATGCGCTTCCTCGACTTCGACATACGACTGCAATTCGCCATTTCGGCTACGGGCAATGAGGGTTCCACGGCGCCAATAGCCGGGCCTGCCGGCGATGCGAAAATTCCCGTCGCTGTCGGTCACCACGTCATTTACCTTGCCCCACAGCCGCGCGCGATAGTCCGAGACAATCACGTCGGCGAGCGGATTGCCTCGTTCGTCGACAACACGACCGCGCACTGTGTCGCGCAACGAGTATTTCGCGGCCGGCTTCGCCTCCGGCTCTGCGGCCGTGGCGACCCTTGCGTCCAGGCCGGCGGCCACAGTCAACGTCGCGCCGCAAAACACAAAGATGATGGCGAGGGTTTGACGGGGCATGGATACAGTCCTCAAGGACCGGCCGCGCGCCGGCGCGCGCTTCGCACGACGAACATCATCAACGCGCCGCCAAGCAGTAAAAGACAACTTGCGGGCTCGGGTACGGCGGAAAGTTGCGCGGCGCCGGCACTTGAGCCCGGATCGGCGGCGAGCCAATTCGCCGAGATCGCGGCCAGGTCCTGCGAGTTGACAATGCCGTCGCCGTTGACGTCTCCTTGCGGCGAGTTCGAGAGCCAGGTGCTCGACACGCTGGCAAGGTCCTGAGCGTTGACGATGCCGTCGAGATTAATGTCTCCGCTGAGCGTGGGCCGGGCAATCAGCTCCAGCCCCGTCGCCATGATTACCGGCTCGAGTGTTAGATGATTGCCCACGTCGAGCCCCGTGAACGACGAGAAATCTCCGACGTGCGAGCCGAAAACGAGCGGCGTGAAGATCTCGTTGAGGGTGGGCTGGAAGCCGTTGATCAGATGGACGGCCAACGTGCCACCCAGGTTGGCGATGCTGCTGATCGTCACGCGGTCGTAGCCGGTGCCGGGCTGTGTGCCGCCGAGATCGATCTGCATCGTGGCGGAACTTTGCTGCGTGTAATTGCCGAAAACCTGGGTCGTCCCGGGAATTGTCCCGGCCGAGTTAGCCGGAGCGAGGATCCCCGTGCCGGTGTTCGCCAGGTCGAAATGAATGCTCGGCGTGCCGAACGTACCGACGTGCAGCGTTCCGCCCTGCCAATTGAAGGTTGCGCTGCCGCCTGCGCCCTTGGCGATCGATGCGGCCGTGAAGTCGCCGCCGCCGTAGTTGATCGTTCCGCTGGCGTTGCCCGTGCCCATCACGATGGAATTGGCGACGATCGTGTTGTCGGCATGGTTCGAGATCGACAGCACGCCGCTTTGCAGGCCCGGCTGGGTGTCCTTCTGACCAAGCGTGACGTCGCCGAGATAGGCGTGTACGGTTCCGGCGGTAAGATCCATGGTGCCGGTGTAGGTGCTGTTCGTGTTCGTCACGCCACTGCCGAGCACGAGCGTCGTGGGTCGCCCGGGCAGGCCCAGATTCAACGTCCCGCCGGCGGGCAGTTGAATGGTTCCGTTGCCGTAGTTGATGCCCGCCTGAATGTTGTCGACGTACAAGCTGTTGATTTGCCCGAGCGTCAGCGTGGCATTTCCATTAACGCCGGTGCCGCTGCCGACAACCATCGAGCTGGCATCGACGAACGTCGATTTCGCCAGCGCCACCGTGGCCGAGCCATTCGCGCCGAGCGACATCTGATTCAAGTTGGCAATGAACGCGTCCATCTGCGAGAAATCGACGCTGCTATTCGTCCCCGCTCCAACGATCATGTTGGCCGTGTGCCCCGTGACGCCGACGTTGACCGTGCCGGAGTTGCCGCCGTTGAAATGCGTTATCTCGCCGCCGGGCAGGCTCGTATCGCGCGAGCCAACGGTCAGGTTGCTGAACCAGGCGTTGACCGTTGCCTTCGACAGGTCTACGGTGCTGGTGTAGGTGCTGTTGGTATTGATCAAAACCTTGCCGATCGAAAGATCGGTCGGCCGCACGGACGAGCCGATCGAGATGGAACCGCCGGCGGGAATCGTGACGCTGGCGTTTGAGTAGCTATTGCCGACCTGCATCGTGTCGGCCAAGAGCGTATTCTGCTTGCCGAACGCAAGGTTACCTGTGCCGTTGTCGCCCACGATCAGGGTTTGCGTATCGATGGCGCTTGTGGCGGGCAATTTCAAAGAACCGCTGCCGTTCTGGCCGATGATCGCCTGGCTGAGCGTGGCCGTAAAATTACTTTGTCCGCTGAGATCAACGGTGCCGTTGCCCGCGCCGCCCCCCAGGCTTTGCCCGATCGTCACGCTGCCTGGTGCGCTCGGTGAGCCGACGGCGACGCCGCCGGCATTACCGCCGGTGAGGGTGCCGGTTTCCGAGGCATTGCCACCCCCCGTTTTCACGCCGACGGCGAGCGAGCTGAGCGTGGCGTTGAACGTCGAGCCGGAGAGATTCACAGAGCCCGATTCGGATTGGTTTGTCTGAGCATCGGTTTCGCCCACGTACAAGCTGGTCGGCACGTTGCTGCTGCCCAGCGATAACGTGCCGCCGACCGGGATGTCGAGCGTGCCGGTCGACCGCAGGCCGCCGATCGTGAACTCGTTGGCCGTGATTGTATTGCTCATGCCCAAGTGCAAGGCGCTGGGCGAAGACTGCATGTCGTTGACACTCGAATAGCCCACGCGCACCGTATTGGCCGTAATGTTGTTAACGGCCGGCAACGACAGCGTGCCCGTCGCCGTACCGCCGGCCGCGTTACCGACGAGCAACGTCGAAAGGTTCGCCGTCAAGCTGTTCTCATGACTAAGATCCACGGAGCCGAAACCGCCTCCTCCGCTCGCCACTTGTCCAATGGCAATTGAGCCAGGCGCATTTGGCGACCCGATCGTTATGTTGCCCGCGTTGCCGCCGGCGAGCGTGCCCGTCTCACTACCTGTCTGCGTCCCGTTACCGCCGCCGGCTTTCGCTCCCACGGTCAGTGAGCTCAGGTTGGCGTTGAACGTGCCTCCGGAGAGCTGCATCGACCCTTGAAAACTGGACGCCGTAGGCGCGTTGGTTTGGCCGACGTTGAGAGTTGTGGGCGTGCCACTGAGGCCAAGGTTCAGTGTGCCGCCGCTGGGCATATCAAGCGATGCGTTGCTCTGCTGGCCGCCGATCGTCAACTCGCTGGCAGTAATCGTGTTGTTCATTCCCAGGTGCAGTGCATTGGGCGACGATTGCGTGTCGCCGGCCGAGGAGTAGCCTACGCGAATCGTAGTGGCATTGATGGTATTGCTGGCCGGCAGCGACAAGATTCCGGTCGCGGTACCACCGGCGGCGTTGCCAACGAGCATCGTCGTGACATTCGCGGTCAAGCTGCTTTCGCCGCTGAGATCGACGGTGCCGAATCCGCCTCCGCCACCAGACACTTGTCCGACGGTGATTGTGCCCGGCGAAGCGGGGGAACCAATGACGATGTTGCCAGCGGTTCCCCCGGTGAGCGTGCCGGTCTCGCTGCCCGTTTGCGGCCCGCTGCCACCGCCGGTCTTCACGCCGACGGTGAGCGCACTGAGCGTGGCGTTGAATGTGCTACTGGAGAGATTTGCGGTGCCTTGAAAGCTGGTGGCCGTGGCGGCATCGGTTTCACCGACCGTCAAATTCGTTGGCGTGGCAACTGTGCCCAGATTGAAAGTGCCCCCTTTGGGAATGTCGAGGGTGCCGGTGCTTTTCTGGCCGCCGATCGTCAGCTCGTTGGCGACGATCGTGTTCGAGGCGCCCAAGTGAAGCGTGCTCGTGCCATTGTCGTCGTTCGTCGAATAACCGACGCGGACGGTGCCGGCATTGATCGTGTTGGTCGCCGCCAATGACAAAGTGCCCGAGGCGGTGCCGACCTCCGCGGTGCCCAAGAGCAGGCTCGACACGTTTGCCGAAAACGTCGCCTGCTGACTGAGATCGACGGTGCCCGCAGCGCCGCCGCCATTGGCGTTGTGCCCGATGACGATCTTTCCCAATGTCGTTTGCGAACCGACAGCGAGCGATCCGCCGGTACCGAGCGAGAGCGTACCGACCGCGGCATGATTCCCGCCCAAGATTTTTTCGCCCACGATCAAATTGCCGATGTTGCCATTGACCGTAGCACCCGTCAGATCGAGAGTCGCCAGCGCGTCGGTACCGCCCGCGATGGTCACGCGCCCCACGGAGAGGTCGACTAATCCGGTAGGCGTTCCCAGATTCAACGTTCCATTTTTGATGGTCGCCAGCGTCGAGTCGATCACGTTGGTGTTGACGTCGACGTTGCCGTTGACTTGCAGCGTGTTGCCTCCAAGATCGATGGTTTGATACTTGCCACCGGAGTTCGCGATCGATAACCCGCCGATCGTGCGCGCCATGTCCAGCACGCTGGTGGGCGAGCCGGGCAAATTCGACGCGCCCGTGTTATTGAAAATCACAAGATCACCGGGTGCCGGAACTGCATTGCCGCTCCAGTTGGCGACGTTTCCCCAACTCTTATCGGCGCCACCTGCGGCGTCCCAGGTCACCTGGGCGGATATCGGCGCACCGCAGAGAGTAATCGCACCAAGCGCAAGCGCCACGGACGCCCCACGAAGAATGACCAGGGATCGCATGAAATGTTCCTCGCGCTTCGACTGAGGAGGAATACTTGCCGGCTGTAGAGAGCCGGCCCGCCACAAGTCCGAACGACGCCGTCGCCAGGCCATTCTGTTCCTAAGACCGGCACACCGTTCCTCGCAGCCCCGAATGCCGATTGCCGAAACTAGCACAAGCTCGACCGAATGGCGAGCCACCCGTGTGGAATCGCACCCTGGCGCGGAAGTCCTGGAAAGCGCGTCGCCATCCGCAGTCTACATAACACGACGCGTGTGTTCCTGTTGCGCGATTGGATAGTCTCAACGGCATCACG
>DASZWQ010000106.1 GCA_035546535.1 Pirellulales bacterium
GAAAGGGCAAGAACCACACCACATAACGCCAAACGCCGCCGTACCAAACCACAGACAACTCAGGCCGAAATCGGCTACGCGTCACTATGCGCGAAGCGGTGGCCTGATTTCCAGGGGAAAAGTGGGCGGTAATCGGTAATCGGTAATCGGTAATCGGTAATCAGTAGGCAGAGGGCAGAGGGCAGTGGGCAGAGGGCAAAGGGCAGAGGGCAGAGGGCAGAGGGCAGTGAAGATTAATGACGAATGTCGAAAATCAAATGTCGAAGGAAATCCAAATGTCCGAATGACGAAACACCCACGTGATACCGGCGCCCGACGGCTGCCAAAGCACATTCGACATTTGAACTTTTAGTTTTCCTTCGACATTTGATTTTCGACATTCGTCCTGCCCGCGGACGATTGCGTCACGCGCGCCGGGCGAGCCCGGCGGCTAAGTAGGGCCATTGGGCTCCTCCTGTTCCGGCTTCCTCGTTCTCGTCCTCTCGGTGCCCTCGGCGATCTCTGTGGCAAAAAATCTCCTCGTCCTCGTTACTACTTCACTGCCCGCTGCCGACTGCCCGCTGCCGACTGCCCGCTGCCGACTGCCCTCTGCCGACTGCCTGCTGCCGACTGCCTGCTGCCGGCTCGTGTCTTTCGGCATCCCCTTCACTCGTCGTCCTCGCGTAGCTTTGCGAGAACTCCGTAGTCTTCGAGCGTCGTGGTGTCGCCGACCGTTTCCTTGCCGGCCGCGATGTCGCGCAACAGCCGGCGCATGATCTTGCCGCTGCGCGTTTTGGGCAGGGCGTTGGTGAAGCGCACGTCGTCGGGCTGCGCGAGGGCGCCGATTTCCTTGCGCACGTGTTTTTTCAACTCGTCGCGCAAAGCGCTCGTCGCTTCGCCGGACTTGAGCGTCACGAACACCGCCACGGCCTCTCCTTTCACGTCGTCGGGCCGGCCGACGGCCGCGGCTTCGGCCACGAGCGGATGGCTGACCAGGGCGCTTTCGATCTCGATCGTGCTCAGCCGATGACCGGCGACGTTCAGCACGTCGTCGATGCGCCCCATGATCCAGTAGTAGCCATCTTTGTCCTGTCGGGCGTTGTCGCCGGCCAGGTAGTTGTGGGGGACCTTTTGCCAATACTGCTCGGCGTAGCGTTTGTCGTCTCCCCAGATGCCGCGCAGCATGCCGGGCCAGGGCTTGGTGATGACAAGCCACCCGCCGTGCCCCGCTTCGACCGGGCGTCCGCGCTCATCGACGATGGCCGGGACAATACCGGGCAAAGGCTTGGTGCAACTGCCGGGCTTGGTCGCGATGGCGCCTGGCAACGGGCTCATCATGATTCCGCCCGTTTCGGTCTGCCACCAGGTATCGACGATCGGGCAGCGCTCGCGGCCGATCTTGCGGTGATACCACATCCAGGCCTCGGGATTGATTCCTTCGCCAACCGTGCCCAGCAGGCGTAAGCTGGAAAGATCGTGATGATCGACCCAGCGATCGCCCCATTTGATGAACGAGCGAATCGCGGTGGGCGCGGTGTAGAAGATCGACACGCGGTAGCGCTCGATAATTTCCCAGAAGCGTCCCTCGTCAGGCCAGTTCGGCGCGCCCTCGTACATCATCACCGTGGCGCCGCATGCCAGCGGTCCGTAGACGACGTAGCTATGGCCCGTGATCCAGCCGCAGTCGGCCGTACACCAATAGACATCCTCGTCGCGGATGTCGAAGACCCATTCCGTGGTCTTCTTGGCGTAGAGCTGGTAGCCGGCCGTGGTGTGCTTAATCCCTTTCGGTTTGCCGGTCGAGCCGCTGGTGTACAGGATGAACAGCGGGGTTTCACTGTCGAGCGGCTCGGCCGGACAAGCGGCCGACGATTCGGCCATCAACTCGTCCCACCAGTGGTCGCGGCCCGGCTTCATCGAGACTTCGTTGCCGATCCGGCGTAGCACCACGCACTTTTCGACCGTGGGGCTTTTGGTTAACGCTTCGTCGACGTTGGCCTTCAGCGCCAATTGCTGGCCGCGGCGCCAGCCGCCGTCGGCGGTAATCACGAGCTTCGCCCGGGCGTCGTTGTTGCGGTCGGCAATCGCTTCGCTGGAAAAGCCGCCGAAGATGACCGAGTGAATGGCACCGATCCGGGCGCAAGCCAGCATCGCGATCACCAGCTCCGGCACAAGCGGCATATAAATCGAAACGACGTCCCCCGTCCCGATGCCCAGCTTCTTCAAGACGTTGGCGAACTTGCAAACCTCGTGATGCAGCATCTGATACGTCAGCACGCGCGCGTCGCCGGGCTCGCCCTCCCAGATGATGGCAGCCTTGTTGCGGCGGGCGCTGGCGAGATGTACGTCGAGGCAGTTGTACGAAACGTTCGTCTGACCGCCGACGAACCACCTGGCAAATGGTTCCTGCCACTCGAGCACTTTCTTGTAGGGCTTGAACCAATGCAGTTCGCTGGCGAACTTGGCCCAAAAGCCGTCGATGTCAGCGGCCGCCTCGCGCCACATTTCGTCATAAGCGGCCGGCGAACCGATGCGCGCTTTAGCCGCGAACTCCGGCAGCGGAGCAAATACGCGGTCCTCTTGCATTACCGTGTCGATTCGTCCGCCCGACTGTGCCGACATCACTTATCTCCCGCGCGGTGCTCGCTCGTCCAGGAATGCGCGTCCAAGGAGAACGCGCCGCGACAAGCGAATTTTGGAGTCTAGGAGTACCGCCACGGAGTGTCAACGATTCGCCGAACGAGCCCGAGAATTGGCAAAGTCGGCGGAAGTTGGGTTTGCGTCGGTAGGGATTCCCGACGTAGTCTTGAGGGGCGCCGGCAGGCTGCCTAACGCGGATAAACAGGACTTTCGGCCGGCGCCGTCTCGCCGTCGGCCGCAAGCCGGAAACGTGCGGATCAAGACATGCTTCGCATCACGATTCACAATAGCCGCCAGCAGCGTGAGCTGTCGCACGCGGCCGGGCCACTGGAGTTTGGCCGGGTCATGCAGGGGGGGCACGATCGCGTCGTGATCGACGATCCCTTTGTGTCGCGCGATCAGCTGCGCGTCACCGAGGAGCAAGGCCGGCTGCACCTCGAAAATCTCAGCCGACACACCCCCATCCACATCGCCGGCTGCGGACGGCAACTGGGAGTGACGGCGGTCGAGGATTTCGATCTGCCGCTGGAAATCACCGTCGGCACCACGCACATCCGCTTCGAAAACATGGCGCGGGCCGAAGGCCCCACCTCGTGGCAGACCATTCTGCAGCCGGCGCGCGTGGCCGAGGCGACCGTCGCGCCCCTGAACCTGGTCGACGAGCGCGAGCCACTCACGCCCGAACGCTTGACGCAATGGTTCGAAACCGTGATTTCCGTGCAGCGGGCCGCCGCCGGCTCCGCCGAGTTCTACGAGGAAACCGTCAAGGCCGTGGTCCAGCTCATCGGGCTGGACGGCGCGCAGGTCCTGTTGCGGCGCGGCGAAGCTTGGGAGGTGGTGGCCAGCTTTGCGCGGCACGCGGGCCGGCCGCTGGAATTCAGCCGCACGGCGCTTGCGCATATGATCGAAGAAAAGCGGACATTCTTCCGCACGCTCGACGTGGCCACGACGCAAAGCCTGACCGGCATCGAAGCCGTGGTCGTTTCGCCGATTTTCGATCCGCACGGCGAAGTCGTCGGTGCGGTTTACGGTCAGCGCTATCGCATGATCGGCACCGCCGGCTCGGTGATCGAGCCGCTGGAAGCGCAGCTCGTGCAGCTATTGGCCGCAGCGGTCGGCGCAGGTCTGGCGCGGCAACAGAAAGAAGCCGAGGCCGCCCGATCGCGCGTGCAGTTCGAGCAATTCTTCTCTTCGGCGCTCGCCAATCAATTGCAGGCCGATCCAACCTTGCTCGAAGGGCGCGATCGCGAAGTGACGGCGCTGTTCAGCGACATCCGCAGCTTTTCCGGCCTGTCTGAGCGGCTTTCGCCCGAGGAAACGTGCCGCCTGGTCGGGGACGTGATGGAACGGCTCACGGCGCGGATCGCCGATCATGGCGGCGTGGTCGTCGACTATATCGGCGACGGCCTGTTGGCGATGTGGAACGCCCCGGCGATTCAGCCGGACCACGCGACACTCGCTTGCCGCGCGGCCTTGGCGATGATCGACGAGCTGCCCGCCCTGAACCGCGATTGGCAGGGCATCTTGGGCGCGCCCTTTGGAATCGGCATTGGCATCAACACCGGCGTGGCCCGGGTGGGAAACATCGGCAGCCGGCGGCGTTTCAAATACGGGCCGCTGGGGCATGCCGTGAACCTGGCCAGCCGGCTGGAAGGTTTGACCAAGCAACTGGGGGTCGCCGCGCTTGTCAGCGAGTCGACCTGGAAGAAACTTCATGGCGCTTTTGCGACGCGGCGGCTATGTCGGGTGCGGGTCGTCGGCATCGCCTCGCCGCTGGATGTGTTCGAATTGCATTCCGCCGGCGAAGATCCGCAGTGGAATGCGCGGCGCGATGCGTATGAATCGGCGCTTGCGCAATTCGAAACGGGCCACTGGGCCGACGCCTGCCGCACGCTCTATCCGCTCGTGGCTGAGCAGCCCAACCATTACGACGTGCCGAGCCTGACGTTGATCGGCCGGGCGGTCGACTGCCTGAAGACCCGGCCAACGAAATTCGAGCCGGTGCTGGATTTCGTGCACAAGTGATTCGGAACGCAGTGAACACTGCGTTCACTCTACTTAGCCGCCAAGCTCGCTCGGCGCTTCATGCCGCACGCAGGTCGCCGCGCAAACAAAAGCCGCCGAGCGAGCTCGGCGGCTGAATAGGCTGGAACGCAAATGCGAATTCCGTTGCGGCGACAAACGCGCTACTTCAGCTCGCGAATATAGATATTCTTGAAGTACAAGTCGTTGCCGTGGTTTTGCAGCTCGATCTGGCCGGTAGGATAGATCGGCTTGTCGCGCTCCCAATAGTTTTCCAGCACGACGTTATCCACGACCAGCTCGTCGTTCAGCCATACGCTGACCTTGTCGCCGACCATCTTGATGCGGAACGTATTCCACTGGCCGATCGGCTTGTCGGCCACCTTCGACGGCTTGGACGGATTCTTTTGGTTGTTGAACAGTCCGCCCGAGCCGACACCCGCGGCCGTCTTGCTGGCTGGATCCCAGATTTGCACCTGGGGCGAGCCGCGCAGATAGATGCCGCTGTCGCCGTCGGGAAGAATCTTCCAATCGACGAGCAATTCGAAATCGCCATAGTCCTTGGCCGTGCAGAGGCTGCGCCCCTTGCCGTCGAACTTGAGCACGCCGTCTTCGACGATCCAATGGGCCCGCATCTCTTCGTCGGCTTGTTTTTGAGCAGCGGCTAACGCATCGGGCGTGGCCTTCGCGCGATTGGCTGGTTTTTCGAGGTCCCCTTTCGGCAACCCCTTCCAGCCCGTCAGGTCGCGACCATTGAATAGCGCCGTGAAGCCGGCGGGCGGTTGATTATCGGCCGCTTGCGCGCCAGAGGCGAACAACAGCGCCGCGGCCAACGCGGCAGGGAAAAAGGCCAGCGGAAATCGGATCGCAAGAAGTGTCATGCTCGCGGGTCCACTCAAAAGGTGAGACAGCCGACGAAATCGCGTGCCGACTCGTGCGCGACCCGTACAGCCGTGGGGGTGAGATGAAGCCATCGTAGGCACCCTGGCAGCGCGTCGCAAGTTGGCCCCAGGGGTGAACGAGGGTTGAACGAGGGGAGATTTGTTTGCAGTGGCTTCGCGACCGGCTACAATCGCCAGCGCGAAGGGGACGGATCCCGCGAGCGACATATCCTCCCAAAATTCGACGCGTTATGCGTGACCGCACGTGGGGTGACAGCGCATGGCGAATTTCCACGGTCTTACCACTCTGACCTGCGGAGGTCTCTTCTGATGAAGGACGAACGATCCTCCCGTGCCGGCGCCTCGGGCGTCAGTCGCCGGGCGTTCTTGCAAGGTTCGGGCGCCGCGGCAGCGGCCACGGCCTTGGCCACCGGCGGCGGCGTCGCCGCGGCGGCCGATGACAAGGCAAAAGTCCTTGGCCCCGGTCCGACCACCATCAAGCTGAAGGTCAACGGCGCCGATCGGCAGGTCACGGTCGAGCCGCGCACCACGCTGCTCGAAGCGCTGCGCTACAAGTTGAACCTCACCGGCGCCAAGCCGGTGAGCGTCGACGACTCGAGCGGCGCGAGCATGGTCATCATCGACGGCAAGCCGGCCAGTGCCAACACGGTGTTGGCCGTGGCTTGCGTCGGCAAGAAGATTCAAACCGTCGAGAGCCTGGGCGGCAACAAGCCCGACGCCGTGCCCACGGCCTTCGTTCACAACGATGGCATGCAGTGCGGCTTCTGCACGCCGGGCTTCGTCGTGGCGGTGCGGGCCTTCCTCGACAAAAATCCCAAGGCCACCGAACAGCAGATTCGCAAGGGTCTGAACAGCAATCTATGCCGCTGTGGCACGTACGCCAACGTCATCATGGCCGCCATGGAAGTGGTGAAAGGGGGCGCACGTGGCTAAGAAATACTCCTGGCCCAAACAGGGCACCACGGCAATTCTGGGCAAGCCGACGGACCGCATCGACGGCATGGCCAAGGCCACCGGCGCCGCCAAGTACGCCTACGACATCGTGCTCGACAAGATGTTGCTCGCCCGGGTGCTCGGTTCGCCGAACGCGCACTGCAAGATCAAGTCGATCGACTTTAGTGCCGCCGAAAAAATTCCCGGCGTCGTCAAGTGCATGGCGATGAAAGAGCCCGGCAACGAGGTGCGCTGGCAGGGCGATCCGATCGCGGCCGTGGCGGGCGAAAGCGAAGGGGCCGTGGCCGAAGGCCTCAAGGCGATCAAGGTCGAGGTCGAACCGCTGGACGTCTTCGTGAAGGATAACGACCTGGCCGCGGCCGAAGCGGCCGGGCGCACCGGCAAGGTCGCCAAGAACGTACAGTTGGAAAAGGAAGCCGGCGACGATGACGACGAAGACGAGTTCGCTGAAAAGGAAATCGAGCGGCTGCTGAACGAGTCGGCCGTCGTCGTCGAAGGGCATTACGGAATCGACGTCATCACGCACATGTGCCTCGAGCCTCACGGCGCCACGGTGCAGTGGGAGGGCGACAAGCTCATCGCGTACCTGTCGACGCAAAACGTCTCGGGCACGGCCGGCCAATTCGCCAGCCCGCTGGGCGTGACGGCGGGCGACGTGACCGTGATTTGCGATTTCATCGGCGGCGGATTCGGCAGCAAGTTCCAGGTCGACAACTTCAACGTCACTGCGGCCAAGATCGCCAAGGAAACAGGCCGGCCGGTGAAGCTGATGCTCGATCGCGATATTGAGCTGAAAACCGCCGGCTGCCGCCCGAGCGGCTACATCGACGTCCGCGTCGGCGCCGACAAGGACGGAGTGGTGAAGGTGTGGGACTCGCAGCACTGGGGCACCTTCGGCGCAACGGCCGGCGGTGTGGACCAGGGTGTGATTCCATACGTCTTCAATCCCAAGAACCGCCGCCGCCGCGCAACCCCCATCATCACCAATGCCAGCCCGTCGCGGGCCTGGCGGGCGCCGAATCATCCGCAAGCCTGCGCGATGAGCCAGACGGCCTACGACGATATCGCGGCGAAGCTCGGGCTGAACAGCTACGACGTTTTCCTGCGAAATCTGCCGAGCGTCTCGAACGAAAAGCAGGACGTCTACAAGGCCCAGATGGAAATCGCGGCCAAGCTGATCGGCTGGAAAGACAAGTGGCACCCGCACGGCAAGGGCCCGAAGAAAGGCTCGGTCGTCAGCGGCCTGGGCATGGCCATCCACACCTGGGGTGGCGGCGGACAGCCGTCGAATACGCTAATCACGATCCACCCCGACGGCGGCGTCGAAGCAACGCTCGGCAGCCAGGATCTGGGGACCGGCACACGCACGGCCATCGGCATCATCACGGCCGAAACGTTCGGCCTGCCGCTGGCGGCCGTGAAAGTGAATATCGGCAGCTCGAAATACCCGCCGAGCGCCGCCTCGGGCGGCAGCGTCACGATCGCCAGCGTGAGCGAATCGACGCGCCGCGCGGCGCAGGACGCGCTGGCCAAGATCTTCGAGCTGGCGGCCAAGAAGCTCGAAACAGAGCCAGACAATCTCGAAGCCAAGGATGGCCGCATCCTGGTTAAAGCCGACGCCAAGAAGTCGCTTTCCTGGAAAGAGGCGTGCAGCCTGCTGGGCATGATGCCACTGGAAGTCAAAGGCGAATTTAAACGCCGCGACGATCAGGGGCTCTCCAGCTCGCAAGTCGGCGGCGTGCAAATGGCCGAGGTCGAGGTCGACCGCGACACCGGCGTCGTGCGCATGAAGAAATTCGTCCTCGTGCAGGACATGGGCCTGGTGATCAATCCCAAGTGCGCCAAAAGCCAGATGTACGGCGCCGCCATCATGGGCATCGCCTATGCGCTGTTCGAACAGCGCATTCTCGATCCCACGAGCGGCGCCTTCTTGAACGCCGAGATCGCCGACTACAAGTTGCCGCGCCTGGGTGACATCGGCGAGATTGTCGTCGAGATTTACGAGCCCGACAGCGAATACAGCCGCGGCGTGGTCGGGCTGGGCGAACCGCCCGTGATCAGCCCGGGCGCCACGATCTCGAACGCCGTGTGCAACGCCCTGGGCGTGCGCGTCCCGGTTCTTCCCTTGACACCGAAGCGGGTCCTCGAAGCCCTGGAAAGAGCGAGGAAAGCCTGATGAAACCTTTTGAATATGCGGCACCAACCGATGCCACGGGCGTGCTGGAACTATTGGACGACGACGCCGAAGCGACGGCCCTATTGGCCGGCGGCACCGATCTCGTTCCGCTCATGGCCAAGATGATTGTCACGCCGCGGCGCGTGGTGAACATCACCGAAGTGGCGAGCTTGCGCGGCATTTCGGCCGATTCGCAAGGTGTTTCGATTGGCGCAACGACCACGCTCGACGAGCTGTTCGACTCGCCCGAGCTCGATCAATTCCCCTCGATCCGCCAGGCGATCGACGGCATCAACAGCGATACCTTGCGAGCGCAAGGGACGATTGGCGGCGAGCTGTTGCAGCGCCCGCAATGCTGGTACTTCCGCGGTGGGCACGGCCTGCTGGCTGAATCCGGCAAGCGCATCGTCGAGGGCGACAGCCGGTACCACGCGATTTTTGGTAACGCCGGACCGGCGAAGTTTGTCTCGCCGTCGCGCATCGCGCCGGCCTTGATCGCCTTGGGGGCCCAGGTGCGGATCATCGGCCCCAGCGACCAGGAACAGGCCACCATCCCGGTCGAAGCCTTGTTCCGGACGCCGCGCGACGGCCGCCAGCGCGAACACGTGATCGGCCCGAACCAGTTGCTCACGCACATCCTTTTGCCGGCGCGGGGATTGGCCAACGCCACGTACGAAGTACGGCAGTCGGCCGGACCCGATTTCCCGCTCGTCGGCGCCGCGGCCAGCCTGCGAATCGACAACGGCGTCGTGCGCGACGCCACGATCGTGCTCGGGCAAGTGGCGCCAACGCCGTGGGTCTCGTACGCGGCGGCACAAGCGATCATTGGTCAACCGGTGGACTTCGATACGGCGAGCGCCGCCGGCGAGGCCGCGATCGAAGCCGCCACCCCGCTAGCCGACAACGCCTACAAAGTGCGCCTGGCAAGCGTCGCGGTCCGCCGCGCGATCTTGCGGGCTGCGGGCCTGGAGACCGGGGGAATCGAAATCTAACGCCGTCGCGCGATCACCGTGCGATGATCGGCCTCTTTTCAGCAAGGAATCACAGCATGTCGACACTCGAAAGCCAACCGGTCGACGCGGCCGGCGCCTGCCAGCACTTGCGTTCGAAAGGGATGTACATCACCGGCTGTCAAAACCCGGCGGTCGAGGACGGCCAGGTCGGCGACGGCCACTGCTGGTGCAACGTGACGCAGCACGCCTTGGGCCCCGACGACAACTTCGTCGAGCGCAACCTGTGCATCGCCGGACGCCGCTGCTTCGTCGCCCCTGTTTGAAAACTGAATGGCACCACGGAGAAGAAATGCAGAAGTAAGAATGCAGAATGATAAATGAACTGCCGCGGCGGCGACCTACGCATCGTTCATCATTTTGCATTCATCATTTTCTTTCTTTTCCGTGTCCCCGTGGTGAATCTGTCTTTTTTTCCCCCCGCGAACCCGCCTGCCGCACTTGGAGCCTGCACCATGCGTCACCTCTCACACGTGATCTGTCTGCTTGGCCTTGTTAGCATGACACCCGCTGCCGCACGGGCCGCGGACAACCAGCCGGCCACGGTGGTACCCGTGCCGCGCGATGGCGGCTGGATGCAGCGGCAGGAGCTGATCAATAGCCGCGCGAAGCCGGGCGAGGTCGACGTGATCTTCCTCGGCGACTCGATCACCCAAGCCTGGGAAGGTCCTGGCAAAGAGGCGTGGGCCAAGTATTACGGCGACCGCAAGGCGATGAACGCGGGCATCGGCGGCGACCGCACGCAGCACGTCTTGTGGCGGCTCGATAACGGCAATATCGCCGGCATCACGCCCAAGCTCGCCGTGATCATGATCGGCACGAACAACTCGGGCACTGACTCGCCGGAAGACATTGCCGCCGGCATCAAGGCCATCGTCGCCAAGCTGCGCGACAAGCTTCCGCAGACGAAGATCCTGCTTTTGGGCATCTTCCCCCGCGGTGCCGATCCGAACGATGACAAGCGGAAGGTGAACATCAAGGCCAACGAACTGGCCAAGACCGTGGCCGACGACAAGAACGTGTTTTATCTCGATATCGGTCCGAAGTTCCTCGCGGCCGATGGCACGCTGTCGAAAGAGATCATGCCCGATCTGTTGCACCTCAGCCCACAGGGCTACGAGATTTGGGCCAGCTCGATCGAGCCGGCCGTCTGCGAATTGCTGGGCGACAAGCCGCACGGGAAGTAACGGGAGCATGGCCTCCAAACGGAAGGGATAATCCACAGGTTTCGCGGATCGGCGATGGCGATTACGGCGACAAAGGCGTTTCGTAATCCAAGAATGTCGATCCGTGCAGCCGAGACGGCCGCACCACAATTGGTGTCGCATCGACATCCTACTGTGGTGCAGGCGTCTCGCCTGCATTCTTTGTGCAGCAGGACAACCTGAACGGCCCTCGGCAAAATGTTTGGGCTGTCCGTCGGCGCTGGCGCCTTCGTCTTTCTTCCCGATCTGTGAAATCTGCGCAATCCGCGGATGCACTCCGCTGCTGTCAGTCACCCCGCCTAGAACGATCGCAATCGGGCTTGCGGCCGAAGCGATTTTGCAGGCCCAGTTTGAAGATCACGCGCACGGCGGTACGGGCTTCGTGCATGTTGATCTTCGAATGTCCCTTCACCCGGTCGACGAAGACGATCGGCGTTTCGGCAATGCGGCAGCCGAGACGCTTGACGCGCCACAGGAATTCTTCGTGAAACGAGTAGCCGGTCGAAATGATTTGGCTGAAATCGAGCTGGGCTAACCGCGCCACGCGATAGGCGCGGAAGCCCCCACTGCAATCGCGGGCCCGCAATCCGAGCATCAGGCGCGTGTAGACGTTCACGGCGCGGCTCATCAGCCGGCGGCGCAGCGGCCATCCTTCGACTCCGCCGCCCGGCACATAGCGCGAGCCGATCACGACATCGGCCGCCGCGTCGCCTTCCAACCCCGCCAGCAAATCGCGAATGTAGCGCGGGTGGTGGCTGAAGTCGGCGTCCATCGATACCACGGCGTCGTAGCCGTGTTCGATCGAATAGCGCAAACCTGCAACGACGGCGCTCCCCTGCCCTTGCTTGCCGGGTCGGGCGAGCAGCTTCAAGCGTGGTTCGCCCGTGGCACGCTCGCGAACCCAGGCACCGGTGCCGTCGGGCGAATTGTCGTCAACGACCAGCAGGTCGACCTGTGGCGCGTGCGCGAAAACTTCATCGACCAAAGAAGGCAGATTCTCGCGCTCATTATAGGTCGTGACGACAACCAGGGTCCGCGTCATGATCCGCTCGAAGGCCGGCGGTCAGGCCGGAGCCGGGTGCAATTACTGCCACGTGATTGAGGAGGCGTGCCCGTCGTCCCGCGATGCTTGTTGTCCACCCTAGTTCAAGACTCTTGCCGCGGGCGAGCGACGACGGCCAGGCCATTCCCCATCCCCAGGGTCACGGTTCCCAGCGGGAGCACGTGTACGTCCTCGATCGCGAAGACGTTTCCGATTGTTGCGAGCATGGCGCGGCAATCGAATCCGAGGTGTGAGTAAATATAACGGCAATCGTTCAAGTTGGCGCTTGCCTGCCGCGGCACCGGCAAGCCGAAGAACGCCCGGGCGGTGCTCGAGAGCGAGGGATAAGGATCGCCCCCGGTGGTAATCCGGTAGACGTTCTTCGCCAGCGACATGGCGCCGTGCTCGATGGGGAAGGTGAACAGGCACAGACCATCGGCAGCCAGAGCGACGCGAATGTCCAAGAGCGCCGCCTCGAGTTCGACCGGCGGCAGGTGTTCCAGCACCTCCAGACATGCCACGCGGTCGAACGTGCCCGGCAGCATGTCCAGTTCGCGAGTCACGAGCACGTTGGGGCAATCCGCCAGGCGATGTCGTGCCTGGCTGAACAGATCGTCGGCCGGATCGAAGGCCACGATCTGCGTTTGAGGAAATCTCTTGCTGATGCGGCGCGAGAGCTCGCCGCTGCCGCAGCCGTAATCGAGCACGCGGCTCCGCGGGCCGAGGCGAAGCAACTTGACCGATGCTTCGAGCCGCGATCGATGCAGCCAACGCTTGACGGGATTGCGGCTGTTAACGGTGTTTTTCGAGTAGTCCACGTTGCCCATCCGTGTGCGATGGAATGTGATTTCCGTATCACGGTTCCGACGGGGCAGAATCTTAGCAGCACTCGGCGTGACGTGTCCACCGCACGCCGCGCCTGGATTTTTTCGCAGAAATAGAGAGCATCCGTACGGCTAATCGCCCCGCCCATTGCGGCACTTCCCCGGCAAACAAGCGAGTCTACCGGCACTTCGGCAAAATCGCCGGAAGGCGCAGCATGCAGTGGTTGCGGGCACTTGCAGGCGAGCTCGGACGCTGACCAAATTGCCGCCGCAGCGCCCTGCCAGGAGTGCGGCTGGGTGCCTATAATCAAGCGATTCCGGCCAACCGTTCGCTTCCCGCCCCTTTCCGCTCCGATGATTTGTCGCGCCGCGCCGTTCGAGCACGCTACCTCGGCGTCCCGCGTGGACTCGAGGAACAGTGATCCCGCGCGCGACGGCGCCACGTATGATCTCGCCTTCTGGCTGACGTACGTCGCGAATCTTTCGATCATGATCGGGCACAGCCTGCTGTTTCGCTATGCCGACGTCGTCTTCTTTCTCGGCGGCAGCGAGCTGCTGTTGGGCACCATCGTGGGCGTGGGCATGATCGGCAGCCTGGCCATGCGCTTGGCCCAGGGCGTCGGCATCGATCGCTACGGCCCGCGAAAAATGTGGATCGTCTCCGGCTTAATGTTCGTGACCAGTTGCCTGGGCCACTTGTTGGTTACGAGCGCCGAAAGCCCGCTGATTTTTCTGTTGCGCATCCTCTACGCCTGCGCATTTGCCGGCTTCTTCGGCGCGTCGATTACGTTTATCTCGGCGCGGGCGCCGGTATCGCGCCTTGCCGAAATGGTCGGTATGCTCGGCACGTCAGGCTTTCTCGCCATGGTGCTTGGGACCTGGCTAGGGGACGTGATGTTGGGCGGCGCGCCCATGACTTGGGGCCGTTTGCAACTGATGTTCGTCGTTTGCGCCGCACTGGGAACGATCAACGTCGTCCTGGCGGTCTTCGCCACGCGGCATGACAGTTTTCAGCGCCGCTCGCGCCACGTCTCGGCCTGGAGCCTGCTGCGGCGCTATCATCCCGGCGCCGTTTTGCTGGTCTCGGCTGCCACCGGGTTCGGCCTGGGGCTGCCGGGCACGTTTTTGCGCCCTTACGCCGAATCGCTGAACATTCCCGGCATCGCGCTGTTCTTCGCCGTCTACGCGCCGACGGCGTTCGCCGCGCGCTTCATGTCCCGCCGACTGCCCGCGCGCCTTGGCAATCGCCGCGTGCTGTATTTAGGGCTGGCGTTCATGGTGACCGGCATGCTGCTGTTTACGCTAGCGAGCAATCAGTGGCTGCTGTGCGTACCAGCGGCAGCGCTCGGCGTGGCGCACGCTCTGTTGTTCCCCTCGGTGATCGCCGAGGGAACAGCGGCGTTTCCGGCGCGCAATCGCGGCCTGGCCACGACGCTGGTGCTGACATTTTTCGACCTGGGAACGCTCGTCGGTTCGCCGATCGCCGGCGGCATCGTCTCTTACGCGCCGCGCGTGGGTCTGCCTGAATTCGGTTCGATGTTCGTTGCCGTGGCGGCCATGATCGGCACGTCAACGATCGTCTACGCCCTATCGCGTGACAAGGCGATATCGGTTGCCCCCCGCCCGACCGCGGCGCTCGCCGCGCTTGGCAAATCGCGCGGCTAGCCCCGCGCTCCACTCGGTACTTTTCTTGGCCCCACACCGCCCCCCTGCGCGCCGAGCTGCCTCCAGAGCGTGAGCGGATGTCGAAAGTTTATGCGGCGGTCTCCGGAAATTCATTTTATTGAAATTATTTGAGCGATACACTTGATTTTATTAAATTCTCGGGTAGCATGCCTTTCAGAAAGTGACTTTTATGCCCGGCGAAATCCGACCCCTGAGTAACGAATGCCCTTATTGCGGCACGGCGATGGCCGTGACGCAGATGAGTTGCAGCCATTGCCGGGTGTCGGTCGAGGCGGAATTCCCCATGTCGCGGCTGGCGGATCTGCCGGTCGAGCATCAGCGGTTCATCGAGATGTTCGTGCTGGCCGGTGGAAACCTCAAGGAAATTGCCGAGCAGGTGGGCGTCTCGTATCCCACGGTCCGCTCGCGGCTCGACAAAGTGATTGAAATGTTGCGCGGCGCCATCTCCAAAACGCAGCGCGTCGAGGGGAGTGTGCTCGACGCCGTCGAGCCGGGGGGCGCCGGCGCGGCCGAAGCGGCGCGAATCATCAAGCGCATTTGATCGCGGAGCAGATTGCATGTCAGCCAACGATCCGTCCAGGTCCAAGCACTCGGGCAACACGTCACGGGAAGAAGCTCAACTCGATCGTGCCATCGAGCGAGCCGACGCCCTGCTATTCAAATCTCTCAAAGGCGACGAGCGGCGGCGGCGCCGCAACTCGGTTCTCTTCATCATGGGAGGTGCAATTATGGTGGCAGGAATTTGCACGATGGCGGCGGTATTGCTTACGGCGTTCCCCCAAAACGCGGCCCAGGGGAACGCGGCGCCCGCCGCCGGGGCGGCTGAACAGGATTTGCTAACGACGGCCGTGGCGGCCGCGAACGATCCCGTGCGCGCCGCGCAACTCTCCCAGGAAGGATGGCAGGCATGGCAGCGCCAGCAATACGAGCCGGCGATCGCCAAATTCAACGAAGCGGTACAACTCGATCCCAAGAACACCGGGGCGTGGAACGGCCTGGGCTGGGCGAGTTTCAACAGTGGCAAATTCGCGCCGGCCGCCGAAGCGTTCAAAAAGTGCGTGGAGATCGATCCCCGGCACGGCGCCGCGCTGAACGGATTAGGCCAGATCGCCCTCGCCGAGCGCAAGTACGACGAAGCCGAGAAGTATTTGAAGAAAGCAGCGGCCGTGCCCGAGGCTTCGGCCGCCTGGTACGGACTGGCGCGGATTTATCTCTTGCAAGGCAAATACGACGAAGCGGCGACGTGGGCCCGAAAGGTCGTCGGCTCGGGCGATGAAGACGGCTCGGGGCAACGCATGTTGGCCGCGGCGAAGGCAAAAAAGGTTCCCGACGATTTGCGGCAGATGCTCGAACCGCCGGCGCGGGGCAACGATCTGGCTCGGGGCTGGCAACTGTTGAACTCTGGTCGCCGCGACGAGGCGAAGGGGGTCTTCGAATCGATCCTGGCGCAAAAGTCTGACGATGCCGCGGCCCTGAACGGCATGGGCTGGCTCTACTTTTTCGGCGGCGATGCCAAGGCCGCGCGGCCGTACTTCGAAAAGGCGCTTGCCGCCGAGCCCTTGGCAGGCGGCGCGATGAATGGTCTGGCACGCTCGCTCAAGGCCGAGGGAGATCTCGACGGCGCCATCAAAATCTGGCAGCAGATGGTCGACAAGGTGCCCCCGCCGCACGACGGGCCGATGTTTTTGGCCGACGCCTACATGGAAAAGGAGGAGTACGGCAAGGCGGTCCCCTTCCTGGAAAAGCTCGCCGCCGCCGAGCCCACAAACAAGCAACTACAGGACAAGCTGGGCCGGGCCAGAGAATTGGCAAAGGCGAAGTAGTGCGCGAGCTGAATGCGATCCGTGCGGGCCGGCTCGCGATGGGCTGGCCCGCCGATCGCGGCCGATTCGGTGGTCACTTCCTATTCCTCGGGAGTTCTCATGGTGCCGCTTGGTCTGAATCGCCGTGGCCTGCTCGGGCTGGCGATGTTGCTTGTGGGTCTGGGGCTTTTGGCCGGCGCCAAGGCCTTGTACGCCCGACGGACCGCACACGTGGCTGTGCCGGCGCTCGATCCCACACAACGCGCGCTAGTCCAAGAGCTAACCCGCGCCCTTCAGAACGGGCGCGGCGAGCTTGGTCCGCTTGCGGATCGGCTCGTCGAGCGTGACGGCCAGAGGGCGATTCCGCTGCTGATCGGCATGATCGACGCGGACAATTCCTACGACACGGTCTATTGGATCGGGCACTTCCAACTGGCGGGATTGACGGGCGTTGCCTTCAGCCCCATCCACGACGGAGCCTGGTGGCGGCGCTGGTGGGAACACCATCGACACGAGTACCCGGCGGACGTACAGGCGATCGCCATTCCTAATCTGCCGAAAACCGAGAACGGTAAGCGTTACAAACCGTTCCCTCCTGAAACGGACACGCTCGAGGGAGAACTGGCGCTCGCTGTGAAGTTGCTCGAGCGCAAGGACGTTCCCTTAGGGGAGCGCGCCCAGGACGGCGAGTGGTATGACGTCGGCATGATCGCCACGGATATCGGCAGGTACGAAGATCCGCACGCCATTCCAAGCCTGATTGGTCTGATCGACGCCGATAATTCGTCCGCGACCATTCATGGGATCGGCCGCTGGGTGCTGGCCCCGCTCACCGGCGTTCGCTATAGCCATTACCACGACGGCGCCTGGTGGCGGGGTTGGTGGGAAAAGCATCGACACGAGTATCCGGCCGATGTGCAGGCGATTCCGATTCCCGATTTACCGAAGACGGCCAGCGGCCGCGCACATCGCCCCTTTCCGGCCGACAGCGACACGCTGCAGGGCAAATTGCGCATGGCCGCGCGGTTGTCGAACGACGCCGCCGCGTTGGCCGCCGATCGCCCGGCGGGCGTGGCGTCAACCGTGTACAGCGACCTGGCGCAGGAAATTGCCAAACATCGCGACCCGCACGCCATCCCTTACCTGATTGGCCTGATCGTGGCCGACAAGACGGGCGGCGGCGCGATCTACGGAGTGGGATACTTCGGCCTGTGCTTCAAGCGCGAGCCGCTCACCGGCGAAGAGTACGACGAGTCGCACGATGCCGCGTGGTGGCTGGCATGGTGGGAGAAGAACAAGTCGCGCTACGCGGCCGATGTGCAAGCGATCGAGATACCTGATTACGCACAGCCGCTGGTTTTCAACTGGCAGGAAAAAGCCAGCGCCGATGCGAGCCCGTGAGGCACGATTAGCCGCGGCGCAGCTTGGCGAACAACTGCGAATACTCTTGCCGATAAGCCCGCGTCGGGGCAGGGCGCGGGCCGGCAATCGTGACCGGGTCGTCCTCGACCACGATCAGGTCGGCGTCGGCACGCGTGTCGGTCCAGGCTGGCGTCTCGGCCATCCCCACGATCTTGGCCGTCTGCACGTACGGCTGCAAAAGCTCGGCCAGAATGCGCCCCTCGGAGCTGTAGACGTGCGGCATTTGCGCCCACACCGAGGCGTGCTCGGTGGAAAATCGTTCCACGACGACTTCTTCTTCCACGAACGATTCGGCGAACGGATTCGACGAATGCGCGAGCTCGACGCTCGTCGCGCGGCGCGGCTGCACGCCGACTTCGATCGAGGTGAGCCGATCGGCCACTGCAGACTTTTCGACAAGCGCCGGCTCGACACGCGCCGGCTCGGCAATCGTGGGCTCTTCGATCGCCGGTTCTGAATCGTCCAGTCCGCTGGCCAGTCGCAGCCCGAGCGTCGCCGGCTCGGCCCGCTCGTACTGTCGCGCCCCTTCCGCGGCATCGTTCGATACCAGCTCGTCGAGTTCGCTGGCGTCCTCGTCGTCGTGAAGCTGGCCGAATTCGATGACGCTGCCCGCCTTCGACGGTTCACTAGCGCCGCTCCAGGGCGTGGGCAATTGCTGCAAGTCGGACCAGGCCTCTTCGACTTCGCGCTCAGTGAGCTGGTGCTGCCGCGCGGTATGCGCGAGCAACAGTGCGTGATCGCACAACTGATTGATCAAGCGCGGTACGCCGTCGCTGGCGCGATAGACGCTTTCGAACGCGGCGTCGGTAAAAATCCGCCGCGCGTCGCCACCGGCCGCCGCGACTTGCGCGCGAATGTAAGCCGTGGTCTCGCCGCGATCCATGGGCTCGAGATAACAACGCGCGGCCGCGCGCTGGCTGAACGATTCGAGCTTGGGGCTGGCCAGGTGCTCTTCCAACAAATGGCTGCCGGCCATGATGAACCGCGCCCGCGGCTGGCCGGCGACCGTGATGTTCGTGATCAGGCGAATTTCTTCCAGCACGCGCGCCGGAAGGGTGTGCGCTTCGTCGGCCACGAGCAACATGCCGGCGGCATCGGCGCGCGTCAGATGATCGACCAGGGCCAGCCGCATGTCGCCGTCGGGCAATCCGCGGCACGGCAGTTCGAGCCCGAACAGGATGGCCTGCAACAGTGCCCGCGGCGAATCGATGCGCGTGGTGCCCAGCATCACGACGTCGAACGTATCTTCGAATTCGCTCGACAGCATCTGGCAGACGAGTGTCTTGCCCGTGCCCGAGGCGCCGACGAGCACGCCCATGCCTTCAGCGCGTTCGATGCAGCGAACCAGCGTGCGGCGCGCGGCCTCGGTCACGCGGGCGGGAAAGTACTGCTCGACACGAGGGGTGGCGGCGAAGGGACGCTGGTTCAAATGGAAGAAAGCTTCGTACATCGTCGCGTGGCCTCGCAGTTCAAACGCCCCGATCAGTGCTAGCAGCGCGCAGAGTGTGGCGCTGCGGTCATCAAGAAGCATTACTTCATTCGGCAGCCGGTCGCCCGGCTCTGCACCTGCGATTAGCATTGGCGATGTTGCCGGCGATCGTTGGCCGCGCGGCTGCCAGCGTGCCCTGTCGTGACCGTGACGCTAGCACGCTAGCGGCGTACAATAGATGGTTCGCTAACCCACCGAGGCAATCGTTTCAAACAATCGCTCCGCCGCCGCGCGGACGAACCAGCCCAACTAGCCCGAAGCGCCAGCGAGGGATTAGCGTCGGTTCAAATCCCTCGCTAGCGCTTCGGGCTGGTGTGACTTGCACCGTATCAATTGCTTTACCAAGCCCTTATGTTTCGCACGAAGATCTGCGGCATCACGAGAGTGGAAGACGCGCGGGCCGCGGCCGAGGCGGGGGCCGATTGCATTGGGCTGAACTTCTACCCCGGCAGCGCGCGGCATGTGGGTCGTGAGCAAGCGCGGGAGATTCGCGAGGCCGTGCGCGGCCGCATGTTGGTAGCGGGCGTGTTCGTCGATGCCCCCGCGACAACGATCGCCGAAATCGCGCGCGGTCTGGAACTCGAGCTCGTGCAGCTCAGCGGCAACGAGTCGCCGCAGGATGTCGCGATTCTGGCCGCCGCGCTTGGGGACATACCCATCATGCAAGCAGTGCGCGCAGGCGGCGCTGGTTTGACGACCGTGCGTGCTCATCTCGACGAGTGCCGGCGCCTGGTCTGCCTGCCGCGATTGGTCCTGTGGGACGCCTTCGACACGAAGCAATTTGGCGGCACCGGCCGGGTCGCCGACTGGTCGGCAGCCGCCGCGTATGTCGCGGCGCAGGGCTTGCCCCCCTTGGTGCTAGCAGGGGGTCTGAAATCTGAGAACGTGGCGGACGCGATTTTGGCCGTACGACCGCGCGGCGTCGACACCGCCAGCGGGGTCGAATGTTCGCCCGGTGTTAAGGACGCCGCGAAGATGCGGTCCTTTGTCGAGGCAGCTCGCGCCGCATTCGACAAGGCCGGCCGAGCTGACTAAGATAGTGCGGAAATTGTTCTCTGGCCGATTCTGGCACCCGCCTTGCTCGCCCCTCACAAGGAGTATATCCGTGGCGCAACTCGACACACGTCTCCCCTACAAGGTCGCTGATATGAAGCTGGCCGACTGGGGTCGCAAAGAGATCCAACTGGCCGAGAACGAGATGCCGGGCTTGATGGCGCTGCGGAAGAAATACGGCGCGACGAAGCCCCTGAAGGGCGCTCGCATCGCCGGCTGCTTGCACATGACCATTCAAACGGCCGTTTTGATCGAGACGCTGACCGAGCTGGGCGCCCAGGTCACCTGGAGCAGCTGCAATATTTTCTCGACGCAGGACCATGCGGCGGCGGCGATCGCCAAGGCCGGCATTCCGGTCTACGCCTGGAAGGGGGAGTCGAACGAGGACTTCGACTGGTGCATCGAGCAGACGCTGCACTTCCCCGACGGCCAGCCGCTGAACATGATCCTCGACGACGGCGGCGACTTGACGGCCATGGTTCATCAGAAGTACCCCGAGCTGTTGGCCGGCATCCGCGGCCTGTCGGAAGAGACGACCACCGGCGTTCACCGCCTGTACCAGATGCACGCCCGCGGCGAGTTGAAAGTGCCGGCGATCAACGTCAACGACTCGGTCACCAAGAGCAAGTTCGACAACCTGTACGGCTGCCGCGAATCGCTGGCCGACGGCATCAAGCGGGCCACCGACGTGATGGTGGCCGGCAAGGTCGTGGTCGTGGCCGGCTACGGCGACGTCGGCAAGGGTTGCGCTCGGGCTATGCAGACCCTGGGCGCGCGGGTGATCATCACCGAGATCGACCCGATCAACGCCTTGCAGGCGGCCATGGAAGGGTTCGAAGTCACGACCATGGAGGACGCCGCCAAGCGCGCCAACATCTTCGTCACGGCCACGGGCAATCGCGACATCATCATCGGCGAGCACATGAAGGTCATGCCCAACGACGCGATCGTCTGCAACATCGGCCACTTCGATCTCGAGATCGACATGGCCTGGCTGAACAGCCAGAAGAACGTGAAGAAGGTCGAGATCAAGCCGCAGGTCGACCGCTACACGTTCCCGGACGGCCACTCGATCCTCGTGCTGGCTGAGGGGCGTTTGGTGAATCTGGGCTGCGCCACGGGTCATCCGTCGTTCGTGATGTCGAACTCGTTCACGAACCAGGTGATGGCACAACTGGCCCTGTGGACCGAAACCGACAAGTTCCCGCTGGGCGTCCACGTGCTGCCGAAGCAGCTCGACGAAGAGGTGGCCCGGTTGCACCTCGACAAGCTCGGCGTGAAGCTCACGAAGCTGACCGAGAAGCAGGCCGACTACATCGGCGTGCCGGTTGCCGGGCCGTACAAGCCCGACTACTACCGGTACTAAACCGGCGGCCGGGCAACTGCCGTAAGGCCCCCTTTGACAACTCGCCAGGGCTGCGGGATAACACCCGCAGCCCTTTTCTTTTGGTCAGGACGCACCACGAAATTACGGACGAAAGCGGTCGAGAAACCATGCCAGAAATTCAAGCCTTTCGCGGTCTGCGCTACGATCTGGGGCACGTCGGATCATTGAGCGACGTGATCGCGCCCCCGTATGACGTGATCGGGCCGCCGTTGCAGGAGCAGCTCTACAAGAAGCATCCGGCGAACGTCATTCGCTTGATCCTCAACCGCGAAGAACCCGGCGACGACGCCACGAACAATCGCTACGCCCGGGCGGCGAAGTTCCTGAAGAACTGGCGCTCGGAAGGCGTTCTGGCCACGGACCCCGATCCGGCACTCTACGTCTATCACCAGATCTTCGAGTACGCCGGACGCACCCACACGCGGCGCGGATTCATGGCGCGCGTCCGCCTGCAGCGCTTCGGCGAGGGGAACATCTACCCGCACGAGGAGACGATGTCCGGCCCGAAGCAGGACCGGCTGCTTCTGACGCGCGCCTGCAAAGCAAATCTCAGCCAGATCTTTGGGCTCTATCCGGACCCGACGAACGACGTGCAGAACAAGCTCGAGACGGCCATCGCCGGCGTCCCGCCGCTCGAAGCGACCGATCACTTGGGCGTTATCCATCGGATGTGGCCCGTGACCGATGTCGGCGTGATCAGCAGCGTCGCCGCCGCGATCAGCCCCAAGCCGGTTTTCATCGCCGACGGGCATCACCGCTATGAAACGGCGTGCAACTATCGCGACGAGCTATCGGCCGCTAGCGCCTTGCCGGCGACACACCCGGCCCATTTCGTGCTGATGATGTGCGTCGGCATGGAGGATCCTGGCATGGTGGTGCTCCCGACGCACCGGCTGTTCCGCGGGCTGCCGGCCATGAAATCGAGCGAGCTGGTAGCCAAGCTGGGGGACGCCTTCACCACGCGCGTGGCCGGCGAAGGGGCCGACCTGGCCAACACCGTGTGGGAGGAGATCGAAACCGAAAACCACCAGGGAACGCTCGGCCTGTACACAGCCGCCGACGACCGCTGGGTGCTCGCGCGGATCACCGAGGCGGGCCGCGCCCAGATGGCCAAGCTCGCCGCCGAGCACAGTCAGCCGTGGCGCGACCTGGGAGTCAGCATCCTGCACCGGCTGGTGATCGACACCCTGCTCTCGGGCAAGGACCTGCCGAAGCCGCGCTACGTCCACCTGGTCGAGGAAGTGGTCGAAGGGATCGAGTCGGGCGAATTCCCGCTCGCGGCTTTGGTGATGCCGGCTACGGTCGGCGACATCCAGACGATCTCGAAGCACCAGGAGCGGATGCCCGCCAAGAGCACCTACTTCTACCCGAAGCTGCTCAGCGGCCTGGTGATCAATCCGCTGGAGTAGCGCTCGATTTGTCCGTAAAGCGCCCGTTCCACGTGAAACGCGCAGACATGAGGCTGCTGAACACGCACTTTACGCGTTTCACGTAAAACACAGAGACTAAGGCGAATGCGAAGTTTCACGTGAAACGTTGTCGCGGCGGGATATGCTTATTCGTCTGCGACGAAAAAGCATGGCACAATGGCCCGCAAAGGTCCGCATCTGGGCCGGGTGGCACGGGACAACTTGTTGTCCGTGCGCCGCTAGGCGCCAAGGTGGCCGAGTCGCCGACGGAATGACATGGCCATCGCATCGGGATCTCGGAGCGCCTGACGGCGCCCCGACAACAAGTTGTCGGGGCCACTTCTTAGCGAACCAAAAGTCGCCCCCCGCGTGCTTAGCCGGCGCTCCTCCTCGACAGTCGGGTTGGCCTATCACCCTAAGCCGGCCCGCGATTAGAATCCCGCGCCCCTCGCAATCGCGGCCGGAGCTGCGCGCGCAGCGGGGCCAGATCGGGAGACGGACCGTGGGCCGGATTCTGTGTGTCGCCAATCAGAAAGGGGGCGTCGGCAAGACGACCACCGCCATCAACCTGGCGGTAGCGCTCGCCAAAAGCGGCGCGCGCACCTTGCTGATCGATCTCGACCCGCAGTGCAACGCCACGAGCGGCGTGGGCTGCGAGCCGACCGAACGGCACCCGTTGGTTTCTACGTCGCCTTTGCAAGAATCGCTGCGCCCGGCGGCGGTCGACGGTCTGGAGGTTTTGCCCGGCAGCCGCAACTTTCAAGACATCGAACAGCTCAGCACGCAGAGCGAAAGCCAGGCGGCGACGCTGCGCCAGCACCTGGCCGGCGGTCTGACCAGCTACGACTTCGTGCTGGTCGATTGTCCTCCCTCGTTGGGCCAATTGACCCGAACGGCCCTGGCCGCCTCGACCGAGGTGCTGATGCCGATCCAATGCGAGTACTTCGCGATGGAGGGGCTGACGCAGATGATCGAGGTAATTCGCGATGTGATGAGCCGCCCGCCGAATCGTCTTCAGTTTGGGGGCATCTTATTGACGATGTATGACCACGCGTTGGAGTTGACGCACGAGGTCGATCACGAGGTGCGCGATTTCTTTGGCGAGATCGTGTTTCGCACCGTGATCCCTCGGGATGTGGCCGTCGCCGAAGCCCCCAGCCATGGGCAGTCCGTTCTGGACTACTGCCCGCGGTCGCGCGGAGCCTGGGCGTACGCCGAACTGTGCATGGAGGTACTCGAGCGTGAATAAGGAACGACGATTAGGACGCGGCTTGGAAGCACTTTTGGGTCGCCCGGCGGATAGTTATGCCCCGCGCGAGGCATCCGTCGGCGGCGCTGCCAGCAGCCCGGCGAGCGGGCCGGTCGAAGCGGGCCTGGTGAACGTCAGCGTCTATGAAATCGATCGCAATCCTTACCAGCCGCGGCGCGATTTCGATGACGCCGAGATCGGCTCGCTAGCTGATAGCATCCAGGAACACGGCCTCCTGCAACCGATCGTGGTGCGCCGCCAGGGCGAGCGCTACCAGCTCGTGGCGGGCGAGCGCCGGTTGCGCGCGGCAATCAAAGCCGGACTCGGCGAGGTCGCGGTGCAAGTGCGCAACGTCGACGATCGGCTGGCCGCCGAGATCGCGATCGTCGAGAACCTGCAGCGCAAGGATCTTAACGCGCTGGAAAAGGGCGCCTCGTTCCACGAGTACTTGGAGCGTTACGGTTGCACGCAGGAAGAGTTGGCCAAGCGCTTGAAGATCGACCGCTCGACCGTGGCCAATCTGATCCGCTTGTTGGAGCTACCCGACGACGTGCAATCGGCGCTACGCACAGGCGCGATCAGCCAGGGCCATGCCCGGGCGCTCTTGGCACTCGACAACGAACGCGAGCAGGTCGAGTTTTGCACGCGCATCCAGCGCGAAGGACTGAGCGTGCGCAGCGTCGAGGACCTGGTGCAGCAAACGGTGCAAGCGGCCGACGCGCCGCAGCCGTTGCGACTGGTGACCGGCGAGCCCGAATCAAGGCCCGCGCGGAAGAGCCGCAGCCAACACCTGGCCTCGCTCGAACAGCAGTTCCGCGCGGCGCTCGGCGCGAAGGTCGACATCCGCGAATCGGCCAAGGGACGCGGCCGGATCGTGATTCACTTCAAGAGCCACGAAGAATTCGACCGCCTGCAGGAATACCTGTGCGACGGCGGGCACGGCGCGCAGAGCCAGGTGGGGTGAGCACCCTCGCCCCCCCGGCAGCGCATTTTGGAACCACGCGCATCGGCTTCGATGCGCGTTTTTTTTGCGCGCCTCGATCCGTACTTCGAGACCACATAAAACAGCGCTCGGGTTACAGCATGCTGTGTGACGACTAGGGCGGGATCGCTTCGGGTCGATCAATTTTCTTGCACGGCCGTTGACATATTCCATTATGGGAATATAATCCGGACATGCCTCGCGAAACTGCGGCCAAAGACGTGTTTCAAGCGGATGTATTCCGAGCCGTTGCCCGGGCCGAAGCCCGGGCATCGATCGTCGCGAAAACGTCCAAACGCGTTTCTTCAAAGTCCCCCCGATCAGAAAGGATCACCATGAGCGCGATGATTCCTGCCCAGCAGTCGTCGGAAACGTTCGAAATTCAGAAGTCGCTCGACATCGCGGCGCCGATCGAGATCGCCTTCGAGGCGCTGCTCGAAGAGATCGGGCCCGAGTCGCAGATGATGGATGGTACGCCGATGCCGCTCAAGCTCGAGGCCTGGCCCGGCGGACGCTGGTTTCGCGACCTGGGGAACAACACCGGACACTTATGGGGACACGTGCAAGTGATCAAGCCGCCCGCGCTTCTCGAGATCTGCGGCCCGCTGATGATGTCGTATCCGGCGGTGAATCACGTCCAGTACCGCCTCACCGCGAAAGACTCCGGCACACACCTGGCCTTCACGCATCGTGGCATGGGCTTGATCCAGCCTGACCATTTGGATGGCATGCCGCGCGGTTGGGAACATTGGGCCAACAAGATCCGCGAGCGTGCCGAGCGGAAAGCTGCGCAGCGCAAAAAGTAGGCAGCGATTGCTCACAAGAACGTCGCGTCGCAAACGGAGCAACTTTCAGCAAGGAGTCGAACGGATGAGCACTACCACGGCCTCGAAAATCGTTTCGCCAGAAGAATGGCTGCGCGCCCGCCAGGCGCTGTTGGTCAAAGAGAAAGAGCTGACGCACTTGAGCGATGATCTCGCGCGCCAACGTCAGAAATTGCCCCGCGTGCGCATCGAAAAGGAGTACGTCTTCACCGGACCGGCGGGCAAAGTAACGCTTGCCGACCTGTTCGCCGGCCGCAGCCAATTGGCGACTTATCATTTCATGTTCGGCCCCGACTGGGAAGAAGGCTGCCCTGGCTGTTCTTACCTGATGGATCACTTAGACGGCACGATCGCGCATCTGACCGCGCGCGACGTCACACTGGTCGCGATTTCGCGCGGGCCCTTGGAAAAGCTGCTGGCATTTCGCAAGCGTATGGGCTGGCACTTCCCTTGGTATTCGTCGGCCGGCAGTGACTTCAATCGCGACTTCCACGTGTCGTTCGCGCCGAGCGAAGTCAAGAACGGTGAAAAGCTCTACAACTTCGGCACCACGCCTGCGCACGGCGAGGAAAACCCGGGCTTGAGCTACTTCGAAAAAGACTCAAGCGGCACGGTGTATCACACCTACTCGACGTATGGCCGGGGACTCGACGCATTGGTCGGAACCTACGTCGTGCTCGATCGGGCACCCAAGGGGCGCGACGAGGATAATCTCGACAGCCCCATGTCGTGGGTGCGGCATCATGACAAGTATGCGCCGACCGTTCACGAGATCGGATCATGCTCCCACTAACGACACTTCCGACGGGCGGCGGGCAGCCTGCGGCGCCGTGCGAAAGCGCTCGATGTGGCTGCGCCGCGCGGACGCCGCGGCGTGGTTGGGAAATTGCCGCCGGCGCTCTGTCGCTGGGCATTTGGGCGATTGTGCCCAAGTGCCCTATATGCCTGGCCGCGCACGTCGCGCTGTGGTCGGGGCTGGGGCTGTCGTTCGCCGCCGCCACGCTCGTGCGCTGGTCGCTTCTCGGCGTTAGCGCCGCGCTGCTCGCCGGCGCGCTTCTTCTCAGCTGGCGGCGCCTGGGGGCACTTCGCTGAAGCGCCCGAGCCTATTGGACGCCTGGCGGAAAAATAATTCGAGCGTTGACAGGGGCAAAATTCGCCCCTATATTTAACCGAAGAGTTAATTAACTAAATGGTACGATTCGCATGCAGGATCGATTGAGCCGAACCTTCGCCGCACTCGCCGACCCCACGCGCCGCGCCCTGTTGGCGCGGCTGTCGCAGGGCGAGGCCAGCGTATCGGAATTGGCCAAACCGTTTCTCAAAAGCATGAGCCTGCCAGGCGTGACCAAGCACTTGCGGGTACTGGAGAAGGCCGGCCTGGTCACCAAGGGGCGCGACGCGCAGTGGCGCCCCTGCAAGCTCAACGGCGAGCCGCTCAAGGATGCCGCCGACTGGATGGAGCAGTACCGCAAGTTCTGGGAAGAAAGTCTGGATCGTCTGGGTGACTATTTGAAAACCGTCATGGCGCAGCAACAGCCGAAAGGGAAAAAGAATGGCCGCAAAAAGTAACTCCCGCGACATCAACATCATCCGCGTTTACGATGCGCCGGTGGCGCTCGTATGGGATGCCTGGACCGATCCCGCGCAGGTGGCGCAGTGGTGGGGTCCGCGCGGCTTCACCCTCACCACGCACAGCAAGGATCTGCGCGTTGGCGGCCATTGGAACTACACCATGCACGGCCCCGACGGCACCGATTACGAGAACACGACGCTTTACCACGAAGTGGAGGAGCACGCCAAACTGGTTTACGACCATGGCGGACACAAAGATCGGCCGCCGTTGTTTCGCGTGACGGCGCTTTTCACCGACTTGGGAGGCAAGACACGTCTGGAAATGACCATGACGCTGCCCACGCCCGAAGCCGCCGACGAGACCCGCAAGTTCATCAGGAAAGCCGGCGGCGATTCGACCTGGGATCGGCTGGCGGAATACGTCGAGAAGCGGCAGACGGGCAAAGAGAAGTTCGTCATCAACCGCGCGTTCGACGTGCCGCTCGACGTGATGTTCGATATGTGGTCCAAGCCTGAGCATTTGTCGAAGTGGCTACCGCCGACGGGCTTCGACATGGAGTTCGTCCGCGCCGACCTGCGCCCCGGCGGCAGCAGCTTTTACTACATGTCCGGCGCAGGTGACATGAAGATGTACGGGCACATTGATTACCGCGAAATCACGAAGCCCAATCGCCTCGTCTATACGCAGCAGTTCTGCGACGAGCACGAAAAGGTGTCGCGGCACCCGATGTCGCCCACCTGGCCGGAGACGATGCTTACGATCGTCGAGCTCACGGCCGAAGGGCCGGAGCGCACGCGCGTAACAGTGACCTGGGAGCCGGTCGGCGCCGTGTCGCGCGAAGAGCTGGAAACGTTCATCAATGCCAGGGCCGGCATGACGCAAGGCTGGACCGGCTCGTTCGACAAGCTGGAAGAGTACGCGGCCAACAAGTAAGCATGCCCGCGGCTTTCAAGTCGACACCTCGGCGCGCGGGTGCGTGCGTCGAGGTGTCGGCGCTTTTGGCTCACGGCAGAACGCGCCTCACGCCCCCTTGGGCACCAGCCGTGCCAGGCCGAGCGTGGCCCACGAGGCGGCGGCGCAATTGATCGGCGTCAGCAGCTTCGAGCTGCCGGGGCTGCCGTCGGGGGTGGAACGCGATTTCATCGTCCAACTGCCGTCTTCTTTCTGCGTGGCTACCAGGAAATCGATTCCGCGTTTGATTTCCGGCGCGTCAGCGGTGTACCCGGCCAAGGCCAGGACGTAAAGCAACTCGCCCGTGGCGTAGGCATCGGAATCCCAATCGGCGAGCTGCGCCCAGCCACCGTCGGCGCGCTGCAGCGAAAGCAACTCGTCGATGGCCGGCTGCATTTCGGCGCGCGGCTTGCCGGCTCGCGCGGCCAGCATCACGCGAAAGGCCTTGTCCTGCAGCGTCACGGGGGGCGTCGCCGCGAGCCAGGACGTGGCTTTTTCCGCGGCAGCACGATGCGACTCCGAGGCATCGGCGCCCTGCAAGGCCATGATCAGCCACACGCCGTCGGTCGTTTCGTTCTCATTGATAGGCGGACGGCTCAAGAAGAATTCCCACGAGCCGTCGTCGCGCTGCTTCTTCACGATTTCGTCGGCGATGAATTGCACGCTTTGCTTTTGCCCCACTTCGAGCGCGGGAAGCGTGCGCGCCGCGGCGGCCACGAAAGCCGTGCCGATCTTCACGCCCTTGGCCGACGGGCGCGGGTCGGGCGGCGCGGCGGGATCGTCGAACAGTCCGGCCTTGATCATTTTCTCGTGGCTGCCGAGCGACGATTCGGCCGTGTCGGCCAGGAACTTCTTGTCGATCGCATAACCCTGCCGCTGGGCCTCGCCCAACGACCAGAGCACGAGCGGCACGTGATGGCAGGCAGCACAGCGGCGGGTACTCAGCCACGCGGCGCTCTCGGTTTGCGTGTACAGAATCGAGCGCTCGATCGTTTGCTGAACCTGCTCGGTCGTAGCCGCCGGAATCGCGGCCGGCTCGTCGGCGCGAACGAGCATTGGCAGACCGAAGCCCAAGAAACCGACAACGAGGAGAAGCGTGCGATGCATGGCAGGCTCCTGCGCTAAAGGTGGGATGTTTGCAGGCGGGGCGGCGCATTGATTGTATGCCGCCGCCAGGCCACCTGCCAACAAAAGAAAAGCGCCGGCCTTTCGGCGCGGCACTTCGCAGGCGAACGTGTCTGTTGCCCATCGCGGTCCGCATCAATCCGTCGATGGTGGCTCGGCCGGCAGATCACTCATATAGCCCCACGTTTGACGCAGAACCTCGACAAATTCCTGTTTCTCCCAGCCGACGTCCGCGCTCAAATGCACGTAGTGCTCGCTTGCCTCCTCGGCGCTCGGCTGCACGCGGACGCTCGAGAAGAACTGCAGGATCCGCTTGTAGTACACAGCTGTGCCCTCGCCGGCCTGAAGAAATGCCGCCGGCCAGTAAGACAACAGCGTCATCGCGGCCAGGTGGATGTCCCGTACGCTCTGCCGATCATCGCAGGTCACCCGCATGCGCATGCCCATGCGATTACTCTTGTCGGTCCAATCACAGCCGAAGGCGATGAATCTTGACTTGCTAAAAAGCGGCAAGGCGAACTCCGGGTACTCTTTCTCCCAGCCGCGCACTTGTTGCCAGCCGGTCAGATGGTTGTCGATCGTCACAGTCACGAGGCCACCATCCACGGCCCGCCAGGCGTCGGCCCACGGGCAATCGTGCGGAGCATCGTCAAAGAACTTTCGCATGAACTTTGTCTCGGCCTCGGCGTCTGCTTCATCCCCCTTAGTTCGGCTTTCGCAGTTTTTGCTAGCGTTGACAGCTTCTTGAGAAATAGGACGAGCCCCGTTCACGATGCAGATAGGTTCTCACGCCAATCGCATCGCCAAGGAGGCTCGCCATGTGTCTTGTTACTTCGTTCGTCG